>NZ_JBPQTV010000257.1:0-9250 GCF_051386515.1 Streptomyces sp. URMC 123
GCCCCCCACCGACAAGCACCCCGGCCGCACCCCGCCGGGCGCCGCGCGCACACCCCGTACGACTCCCAGAGGAGCAGGACCCCATGCCACCGTCCCCCCGCATCGAAACCGCCGACTATGTCGTGGTCGGCGGCGGCACCGCCGGCTCGGTGATCGCCTCCCGGCTCACCGAGGACCCGGACGTCACCGTCGTCGTCATCGAGGGCGGCCCGTCCGACATCGACCGCCCCGAGGTGCTCACCCTGCGCCGCTGGCTGGGCCTGCTCGGCGGCGAGCTCGACTACGACTACCCCACCGTCGAACAGCCGCGCGGCAACAGCCACATCCGGCACAGCCGCGCCCGGGTGCTCGGCGGCTGCTCCTCGCACAACACCCTGATCTCCTTCAAGCCGCTGCCGTCCGACTGGGACGAGTGGGCCGAGGCCGGCGCCGAGGGCTGGGACGCGGCGTCCATGGACCCGTACTTCGACCGGCTGCGCAACAACATCGTGCCGGTCGACGAGAAGGACCGGAACGCCATCGCCCGCGACTTCGTCGACGCCGCCCAGGCCGAACTGGGCGTGCCCCGGGTCGAGGGCTTCAACAAGAAGCCGTTCCACGAGGGCGTCGGCTTCTTCGACCTCGCCTACCACCCCGAGAACAACAAGCGGTCCTCCGCCTCGGTCGCGTACCTCCACCCGCACATGGAGGCCGGCGACCGGCCCGGGCTGCGCATCATGCTGGAGACCTGGGCGCACAAGCTGGAGTTCGAGGGCACCCGGGCCACCGGTGTGCGGGTGCGCACCAAGGAGGGCGAGGAGATCCTCGTACGCGCCGGGCGCGAGGTGATCGTCTGCGCCGGCGCGGTGGACACCCCCCGGCTGCTGCTCCACTCCGGCATCGGCCCCAAGGCCGACCTGGAGGCGCTGGGCATCCCCGTCCTCCACGACCTGCCGGGCGTCGGCGAGAACCTGCTCGACCACCCCGAGTCGGTCATCGTCTGGGAGACCCACGGCCCCATCCCGGAGAACTCCGCCATGGACTCCGACGCCGGCCTCTTCGTCCGGCGCGACCCCGAGTCCCGGGGGCCGGACCTGATGTTCCACTTCTACCAGATCCCCTTCACCGACAACCCCGAGCGGCTCGGCTACCAGCGCCCCGCGCACGGCGTGTCGATGACCCCCAACATCCCCAAGCCGCGCAGCCGCGGCCGGCTCTACCTCACCAGCGCCGACCCCGCCGTCAAGCCCGCCCTGGACTTCCGCTACTTCACCGACGAGGACGACTACGACGGCCGCACCCTCGTCGACGGAATCAGGATCGCCCGGCGGATCGCCGCCAGCGAGCCCCTCGCCTCCTGGCTCAAGCGCGAGGTGTGCCCCGGCCCGGAGGTCACCACCGACGAGGAGATCTCCGAGTACGCCCGCCGGGCCGCCCACACCGTCTACCACCCCGCCGGCACCTGCCGGATGGGCGCGGCCACCGACGAACAGGCCGTGGTCGACCCGCAGTTGCGGGTGCGCGGCCTGGAGGGCATCCGCATCGCCGACGCCTCCGTCTTCCCGACGATTCCGGCGGTCAACCCCATGATCGGGGTGCTCATGGTGGGGGAGAAGTGCGCCGAACTGCTCTCCTCGGCCCCGACCGGGGGAGGTGAGGAGCGATGAGCGATACGCCCGTCTTCTCCGTCCGCAACCTCTGGAAGGTCTTCGGACCGAAGGCCGACCGGGTGCCGAACAGCCCCGAGGCCGAGCTCTCCCCGGCCGAACTGCGCGAGCGCACCGGCTGCACCGCCGCCATCCGCGACGTCTCCTTCGACGTCCGCAAGGGCGAGGTCTTCGTCGTCATGGGCCTCTCCGGCTCCGGCAAGTCCACCCTCGTCCGCTGCCTCACCCGGCTCATCGAGCCCACCAGCGGCAGCCTCGCCATCGACGGCGAGGACGTCCTCGCCATGGACCGCGCCCGGCTGCGCGAACTGCGCCGGCACCGCGCCGCCATGGTCTTCCAGCACTTCGGGCTGCTGCCGCACCGCTCCGTCCTCGACAACGTCGCCTACGGCCTGGAGATCCAGGGCATGGGCCGCGCCGAACGGCGCGCCAAGGCCGCCGAGGTGGTCGCGAAGGTCGGCCTGGCCGGACTGGAGGAGCGCCGCCCCGGCCAGCTCTCGGGCGGCCAGCAGCAGCGCGTCGGCCTGGCCCGCGCGCTCGCCGTCGACCCCGAGGTGCTCCTCTTCGACGAGCCGTTCAGCGCGCTCGACCCGCTGATCCGCCGCGACATGCAGGAGGAGGTCGTCCGGCTGCACCGCGAGGAGGGCCGGACGATGGTGTTCATCACCCACGACCTCGCCGAGGCCCTGCGGCTCGGCAGCCGGATCGCGCTGATGCGCGACGGCCGTATCGTCCAGTGCGGCACGCCCGAGGAGATCGTCGGCTCCCCGGCCGACGACTACGTCCGCGCCTTCGTCCAGGACGTGCCGCGCGAGCAGGTCATCACCGTGGGCACGGCCATGCGGCCGGTGGCCGCGGGCGAGGACCCGACCGGCCCCGCGCTCGCCCCCGAGGCCACCGTCTCCGAGGCCATCGAGGCGGTCGCGCGCTCCGGCGAGGCCGCCGCGCGCGTGATGTCCGGCGGCAGGCTCCTGGGCGTCGTGGACCACCGCTGTCTGCTGGACGTGGTGGCCGACACCCGGCCGGCCGCCGACCCCGAGGCGGCACCCGGCACCGGCTCCGCGGCCCGCCCCCAGGGCGCGCCCGGCAGCGGCTCCGCCGCCCGGCCCGAGGGGGCCGCCGCGTGACCGGCACCGACCGGCTCCCGGAACGCACCCGGGGGCGCGCATGAGCACCGCCACCACCACCTCCGTACGCGGCACGCGCACCACCGCCGCCGGCGCCCCGCTCTCCCTGCGGGGCCTGCTCCGGAGCCAGGGCCTGCGCAAGCTCGCCCTGCTCGCCCTCGCCGCGGCCGTCGCCGTGCCACTGGCCCACGCCCACTGGGCGAGCGGCACCTGGCCCGGCGCGCTCACCGTCGATCTGACCCGCCCGCTCACCCACGTCAACGACTGGGTCATCGACAACCGCGACAGCCACCCCCTGTTCCTCTACGTCCTCGGCCACCTCAGCAACGCCGTCGTGCTCTCCGTGCGCGGTGTCTACCTGGTGCTGCTCGCCCTCGGCTGGGCCGGCGTGACGGCCGGTGCCGGGCTCGTGGCCTGGCGCCTGGCGGGCGTGCGCCTCGCCCTCACCACCGCGCTCTCCCTCGCCGTCTGCGGCCTGCTCGGCATGTGGGTGCCGACCATGCAGACCCTCGCCCTGATGATCGTGGCGGTCGCCGCATCGGTCGCCCTGGGCGGGCTGCTCGGCCTCGCCGCCGGCCTGTCCGACCGCCTCTTCCGCGGGCTGCGGCCGGTGCTCGACACCATGCAGGTCATGCCGGCCTTCGCCTATCTGCTGCCGGTCGTCCTGGTCTTCGGCATCGGCGTGCCCGCCGCCGTGCTCGCCACGGTCGTCTACGCGGCCCCGCCGATGGCCCGGCTCACCGCGCTCGGGCTGCGCGGCGCCGACGCGGGCGTGCTGGAGGCCGTGGCCTCCCTCGGCGCCACCCGCCGCCAGCGCCTGCTGACCGCCCGGCTGCCGCTGGCCCGCAAGGAACTGATGCTCGGCGTCAACCAGAGCATCATGATGGCGCTGTCCATGGCCGTCATCGCCTCCGTGATCGGCGCCGGCGGCCTGGGCGACCGCGTCTACCAGGCGCTGTCGACCGTCGACGTCGGCAGCGCGCTCGCCGCCGGGCTGCCCATCGTGCTGCTCGCCGTCGTCCTCGACCGCACCACCGCCGCCGCCGGCGCGCGGATCGGCGCCGAGCCGGCCGGCCCCCGGCTCACCCGCGGCCGGCTCGGCTGGGCCCTGGCCGCCGCCGGCACCGCCGCCGTCGCGGTGGCCGCCCGCCTCGCGGGCCACACGGCCTGGCCCGACGGCTGGACCGTCGCCATCGCCGGGCCCGTCAACCGGGCCAAGGACTGGATGGTCGACCACCTCTACTCCGGGGTCCCCGTCGTCGGCGGCACCGCCGACTGGGCCGGCCGCTTCACCACCTACGTCCTCGACCCGCTGCGCGACGGCCTCCAGGGCCTGCCCTGGTGGGGCGTGCTGCTGATCGTCGCGGCCCTCGCCTGGCTGCTCGGCACCTGGCGCACGGCCCTGACCGCCGTCTCCGCGATGGCCGTGATCGGCGTCCTGGGTGTGTGGAACGCCTCCATGGACACCCTCGCCCAGGTGCTCGCCGCCGTCGCCGTCACCCTCGCCCTGGGCCTGGCCATCGGCGTCGCCGCGGCCCGCAGCCCCCGGCTGGAGCGGCTGCTGCGCCCGGTGCTCGACGTGCTCCAGACGCTGCCGCAGTTCGTCTATCTGATCCCGATGGTGGCGCTGTTCAGCGTCGGCCGCGCCCCGGCCGTCGCCGCGGCGGTGCTCTACGCCCTGCCCGCCGTCGTACGGATCACCACCCAGGGGCTGCGGGAGGTCGACCCCGGCGCGCTGGAGTCCGCCCGCTCCATGGGCGCCACCGGCGCCCAGCAACTGCGCCAGGTGCAGCTCCCGCTCGCCCGCCCCGCGCTGCTGCTCGCCGTCAACCAGGGCGTCGTGCTGGTGCTCTCGGTGGTCATCATCGGCGCGCTGGTCGGCGGTGGCGCGCTCGGTTACGACGTGGTCTTCGGCCTCGCCCAGGGCGACCTGGCGACCGGGCTGGTGGCCGGCGTGGCGATCGTCTGCCTGGGGCTGACGCTCGACCGGGTCACCCAGCCCACGCGCTCCGGCGACCACCACCGGAAGGGGGCCTGACATGGCTCGCACCCGTATCCGCCTGTCGGCCGCCCTGCTGAGCGCCGGCGCGCTGCTGGCCGCCACCGGCTGCGGCGCGGCCGACATGACCAAGCAGGCCTCGCCGTACGCCAACGCCCGCGGGGCGAAGACCGTCACGCTCTCCGTGCAGTCGTGGGTGGGCGCCCGCGCCAATGTGGCCGTCGCCCAGTACCTGCTGGAGCACGAGCTGGGCTACCGCGTGGACACCGTCCAGGTGGACGAGGTCCCGGCGTGGGACGCGCTCAGCCAGGGCCGGGTGGACGCCCTCCTGGAGGACTGGGGCCACCCCGAGCAGGAGAAGCGCTACGTCCAGGAGAAGAAGACGATCGCCCGCGGCGGCGACCTCGGGGTGACCGGCCACATCGGCTGGTACGTCCCGAAGTACTTCGCCGACGCCCACCCCGACGTCACCGACTGGAAGAACCTCAACAAGTACGCGGACCAGTTGCGCACCGCCGAGAGCGGCGCCAAGGGCCAGCTCCTGGACGGCTCCCCGTCCTATGTCACCAACGACAAGGCGCTGGTGAAGAACCTCGACCTGGACTACCAGGTGGTCTTCGCCGGCTCCGAGGCCGCCCAGATCACCCAGATCCAGCGGTTCGCCAAGGAGAAGAAGCCCTTCCTCACCTACTGGTACGAGCCCCAGTGGCTGTTCAACGAGGTGCCGATGGTCGAGGTGAAGCTCCCCGAGCACACCGAGGACTGCGCGGCGAAGGAGCCCGGGGACATCGACTGCGGCTATCCGACCACCCCGCTGCAGAAGTACCTGAACGCCGGCTTCGCCGAGCGGGGCGGCAAGGCCGCCGCGTTCCTGAAGAAGTTCCGCTGGACGAAGGAGCAGCAGAACGAGGTGGCGCAGATGATCGCGTCCAACGGGCTCTCGGCCGAGCAGGCCGCCGAGCGCTGGGTGAAGGCCCACCCCGACGTCTGGCGCGCCTGGCTCCCGTAGGCACCCCTCGCAGGAGCGCGAAGCGCCGGGCGGGCCGCGGCAGCGGCCCGCCCGGCGTTCGTGTTCCTCCCGCGGGGAAATCCACCCCCGTGCTCCGTGCCCCGCCCGTCCGGCCTACCCTGGTGCCCGCCCTTCGGGCATGTACACGAAATCAGAACGGACGTCGGGGGAGAGCGAATGGCAACGACACGGCGCAGACTGCGGTCCGGTGCCGTCATCCTGGGCGGCATGGGCACCCTGGCGGCGGTCCTCACCTCCTGCGGCTCCGAGCCGGACAAGCGCTGCGTGGACCCCAACAGCTACCAGGCCGGCAAGGGCTACAAGATCGTCGACAACAAGCGCTGCGGCTCGTCGAGCGGCTCCGGCACGTCCGGCACCTCCGGCGGCAGCGGCGGCAGCACGGGCAAGGCCGGATCGAAGACCGGCGGCACCGCCAAGGGCGGCTCCGGCGGCGGCGACTGGTACTACGACGGCAAGGCCAGCGGCTCGTACGTCCAGGGCGGCACCTTCGACCGCAAGGGCTTCGGCTCCTCCGGCTCCGGCGGCGGCTGACCACAGGTTCTCGGCCCGCCGGACGAGCGCGACTCACGGAGCACCGGACACCCATGAAGCGGCACACCATCACCCCCCGCGACGGCTGGCAGCGAACCGTCGAGGAACAGGGCCTGATCTACCCCCTGACCCGGCTGCCCGACGGCACCCTGCGCCCGTACTGGGACGAGAGCGCCTACTACTCCTTCTCGCTGCCCGAGGTCGAGGCGCTGGAGGAGGTCGTCGAGGAGCTCCACGCGATGTCCCTGGCCGCGGCCGAGCACATCGTGGCGCGCGGGCGCTTCGCCGACCTCGGCATCCGCGATCCCCGGCTGGCCGAACTCGTCGCCGAGTCCTGGCGGCGGCGGGCCGAGCTGCCGTCCCTCTACGGCCGCTTCGACCTGCGCTACGACGGCACCGGCCCGGCCAAGCTGCTGGAGTACAACGCGGACACCCCCACCTCGCTCGTGGAGGCCGCGAGCCCGCAGTGGTTCTGGATGGAGGAACGTTTCCCCGGCGCGGACCAGTGGAACTCCCTGCACGAGCGGCTGGTCGCCGCCTGGCAGCGGCAGGGCGAGCTGCTGCCGCCCGGCCCGCTGTACTTCGCCCACTCCGCCGGCGACGAGCTGGGCGAGGACCTGATGACGGTCGCGTATCTGCGCGAGACCGCGGTCCAGGCGGGCCTGGACACCCGGGCGATCTCCATGGAGGACATCGTCTGGGACCGGCTCTCGGAGCGCTTCGTCGACGAGGGCTACCGGTTCATCCGCAGCTGCTTCAAGCTCTACCCCTGGGAGTGGCTGACCACCGACCGCTTCGGGCCGCACGTCCTGGAGACCCTCGACAACGGCGGCGGCACCGGCACCACCTGCTGGATCGAGCCCGCCTGGAAGATGCTGCTCTCCAACAAGGCGCTGCTGGCGGTGATGTGGGAGCTGTTCCCCGGCCACCCCAATCTGCTGCCGTCCTACCTGGACGGGCCCCGCGAACTCGCGGACACCACCGGCTACGTGGCCAAGCCGCTGCTCGGCCGCGAGGGGGCGGGCGTCACGGTGCACGAGGCCGGCGCCGCGCCCGTGCTCCGCGACGAGCCCTGCTGCTACCAGGAGTTCGCCCCGCTGCCCGACATGGACGGCAACCGGGTGGTGCTCGGGGCGTGGGTCGTCGAGGAGGAGGCGGCGGGCCTGGGCATCCGCGAGTCGTCCGGCCTGATAACCGACGAGTACGCGCGCTTCCTGCCCCATGTGATCCTCTGACGCACCCCGGCCCCGGCTCGTGAGAACCGGGGCCGGGGCCGGGGTGCCGTGGGCCGTCACGCCCCGAGGACCGCCCGCAGCTGGTCCAGGCCCCAGTCGAGGTCCTCCTTGGAGACGACCAGCGGCGGCGCGATGCGGATCGTCGACCCGTGCGTGTCCTTGACCAGCACCCCCCGCTCCATCAGCCGCTCCGAGATCTCCCGGCCCGTGCCGTGCGCGGGGGCGATGTCCACGCCCGCCCAGAGGCCGCGCCCGCGCACCGCCTCCACCGCGCCGCCGCCCACCAGCAGGTTCAGCTCGTGGTGGAGGTGCTCACCCAGCTCCGCCGCGCGCTGCTGGATCTCCCCGCCGCGCAGCATCGCGATCACCTCCAGGGCCACCGCGCAGGCCAGCGGGTTGCCGCCGAAGGTGGAGCCGTGCTCGCCGGGCCGGAACACCCCGAGCACCTCGGCCGAGGAGACCACCGCCGACACCGGCACCACCCCGCCGCCGAGCGCCTTGCCCAGCAGATACACATCGGGCACCACGCCTTCGTGCTCACAGGCGAAGGTGCGTCCGGTGCGGCCGAGGCCCGACTGGATCTCGTCCGCGACGAACAGCACGTTCCGCGCCCGGGTCAGCTCCCGCACCCCGGCCAGATAGCCGGGCGGCGGCACCAGCACCCCGGCCTCGCCCTGGATCGGCTCCAGCAGCACCGCCACCGTGGTGTCGCCCACGGCGGCCTCCAGCGCGGCCAGGTCGCCGTACGGCACGATGTCGAACCCGGGGGTGTACGGGCCGTAGTCGGCGCGTGCCTCGGGGTCGGTGGAGAAGCTGATCACCGTCGTCGTACGGCCGTGGAAGTTGTCCGCGGCCACCACGATCCTGGCCTGCCCGTCCGGCACGCCCTTGACCCGGTAGCCCCACTTGCGGGCGGTCTTCACGGCCGTCTCGACCGCCTCCGCCCCGGTGTTCATCGGCAACACCATCTCCATGCCGCACAGCTCGGCCAGGCGCGCGCAGAACTCCGCGAACCGGTCGTGGTGGAAGGCGCGGGAGGTGAGGGTGACCCGGTCGAGCTGGGCCTTGGCGGCGTCGATCAGCCGCCGGTTGCCGTGGCCGAAGTTGAGCGCGGAGTAGCCGGCCAGCAGATCGAGATAGCGGCGCCCGGCCACGTCGGTCATCCAGGCGCCCTCGGCGGAGGCGACCACGACCGGCAGCGGGTGGTAGTTGTGCGCGCTGTGTTCCTCGGTGGCCGCTATCAGCGCGGCCGTCGGGTCTGCGGAGGTGTGCGCGGTCGTCACGGTCGTGGCTCCGTTCTCGTGCGGAGGGTACGGGCTCGGGGACTGCGGGCTCGGCGGGCTCGGTGTGCCGCCGCGGGCCCGGCGGTCGCGTACGGGACCGGCGGGAGCGGCACCCCCCTTTCTATCGTCGCGCGCCCCGATTGCGTACAAACCTCGCGACGGTCGCGAACGGCTGGGCACGAGCCCCCGGCACCGGCCGCCGCGCACGCCCTAGACTGTGCGGCGCGCACCCGCGACTGGCGAACGTGGAACCGACCACGAGGAAGCGGTGCGCCGCAACGCACACGGGGTGCCGCCCGCCTGGGCACCCGGGGACGCAGTGACTCACCGAGTGACGCACGACAGCACGACGCGACACCGCCCACCGCCCCGGAGGACACCATGACCCTGCCCCTGGCC
>NZ_JBPQTV010000258.1:0-9237 GCF_051386515.1 Streptomyces sp. URMC 123
CAGGAGGACTTGCTGTACGGGGTCCGCGCGGCGAGCGCGGCCAGGCTCAGGCCCGTGCGCGCCCGCGTCCGCGCCGACGCCCGCGCCCCCGGCCACCGCCCCGCCACCTGGCAACGGCGCACCGGCCGGCGCGTCCACCGCCGCGAGCGCCCCACCGGCCGGTACGGCGCCCCCCGGTGCCCCGGCGCCGGAGTGCGCGCGGCTCGCCGAGGGGCTGCGGGAACTGCGGGCGCGCACGGGCCTGAGCCTGGCCGCGCTCGCCGCGCGGACCCCGTACAGCAAGTCCTCCTGGGAGCGGTACCTCAACGGCAAGGCCCAGCCGCCGCGGCACGCCGTGACGGCCCTCTGCCGGCTCGCCCGGGAGCCCGCGGGGCGGCTGCTCGCCCTGTGGGACCTCGCCGACGGCGCCTGGAGCGGCCGCGCGGGCGGCGCCCCCGCCGGGGCACACCCCGCGGAGAGCGGCGGCCGGCCGCCCGCCCGCCCGACGGCCCGCCGCCCCTGGTACCGGCGCCGGCCCGCGGCCCTGGCCGCCGCCCGGGGCCGCCCTGGCGGTCGCGGCGGCGGTCGGGGTGGCGCTCACCGGCCCCGACGAGCGCCGTACGCCCGCCGCCCGGCCGTCCGCGCAGGGCCCGGCCGGACAGAGCCCGCCCGGGGTCGTCGTGCCCTCCGCGCCCCCGTCGCCCGGCTGCCGGGGCGCGGCCTGCGCGGGCAAGGACCCGCAGAGCATGGCCTGCGGGCGGGTCGTCAGCACCCTCGCCTCCCATGTGGCGGCCGGCGGCGCGCACGTCGAGATCCGCTACAGCGCCGACTGCGCCGCGGCCTGGGGCCGGATCTGGCGCTCCCGGGTGGGCGACCGGATCGAGATCACCGCCCCGGGCGGCGCCCCGCAGATCGGCACCGTGGCCGACGAGTTCGACGCGGCCGGCTACCTCTACACGCGGATGGTGGCCGCGGAGGGCGGCGGCGCGGCGGTGCGGGCCTGCGTGCGGGAGGCGGCGCGCGCCGAACCGGAGTGCTTCGCGCCGTGAGCCGGTGACCGACCCGTCGGCCCCGCCGGCCCGCCGACTCGCCGCTTTGCCGCTCCACCGGCCCGCGGAACGGTCACCACCGGGTGAACCGACCGCGTGCCCCTTCATACGTTCGGGCTAATCGTCATACGGTCCGCAACCGCCGCCGAGGGGGCGTGCGGCGGTCGGCCCGGACCGCGGCCACGCCTCCGTATCGGGCCGGTGACCAGCGGTGACGGACCGGCGGGGACGCCGGGGGATGGGACACTGTGCGGTGCGCGGGACACGTACGGCCGGCGCGCGGCCGCATCCCCAGTGCTCCTGTGCGCCCCCGGACCGGGAACTGACATCCTGACTGCGGGCATCCCCCTGGGTAGCCAGAACGAGGGCCACGGGGGCATGCACCACGGGGGAACGAGCGAGTACGGGGGGAAGGGAAGAGTCATGCCTCGTTGGAGGGCGCTACCGGACGAACTGGACCCGCAGGTGCGGGAGTTCGCCAGCCAGCTGCGCAGGCTCGTCGACCGCAGCGGGCTGAGCATCTCCGCGGTGGCCGACCGGACGGGTTACAGCAAGACGTCCTGGGAGCGCTATCTGAACGGGCGGCTGCTGCCGCCGCAGCGCGCGGTCATGGCGCTGGCCGAGGTCACCGGCACGAACCCGCAGCACCTCACCACGATGTGGGAGCTGGCGGAGCGCGCCTGGAGCCGGTCCGAGATGCGGCACGACGTCACCATGGAGGCGATCCGCGTCGCCCAGGCGCGGGCCGCGCTGAGCGAGTTCGGCGCCACACCCGCCGGCGGGTCCGCCAGGAACGGCCGGGAGAGCGGCAAGGCCCGCACCCCCGCGCGCCCGGCGGCCCTCGCCGACCAGTCCGCCGCGCACGACGGGTTCGGCGCCGCCGCGGCCGACCCGGGCCGCGCGGACTCCCGGTACGCGCCCGGCTCCCACGCCGTGCCCGAACCGGACCGCCCGGCGTGGCCGGGCACGTCCGCGCCCGGCACCCCCGGCCCGGCCCCCGGCGACCCGGCCCGCGCCGACGGCGGCCGCGGCCCCGCCCGCCGGAAGCTGCCGCTGTTCCTGGCCGGCGCCGTCGGCGTGCTGCTGCTGATCGTCGCGGCCGTCCTGCTGCTCGACGGCGGCGAGGACGAGGCCCCCAAGGCCGCCCCGGCCCCGCAGCCCTCGCCCGCCGCGACCACCCAGGCCGCGCCCGAGGCCACCGCGCCGCAGGCCAAGTGCAGCGGCGCCGGCTGCACCGGCAAGGACCCGGAGGGCATGGGCTGCGGCGGGCAGCACGCCCAGACGGTCGCCAGGACGGCGGTCGGCACGGCCTTCGTCGAGGTGCGCTACAGCAAGGTGTGCGGGGCGGCCTGGGCCCGCCTCACCCAGGCGGCGCCCGGCGACTCCGTGCGGATAAGCGGTTCGCGCAACGCGGTGCAGAGCGGCAAGGCGGCCAACCGCGACGCGTACACCCAGATGGTCATGGTGGCCTCGGCGTCCGACGCGAAGGCGTGCGCGACGCTGGTCTCCGGCAAGCGGGGCTGCGCCCAGCCGGCCGCGGGAGGCTGAGCGGGCCGATCCTCGCGACCCGCCGGAAGCCCTCCGCGAAGAAATTCCGCATGGACGGCGGCGGCCGGGGCAGGCGTACCTCGTCCCCCAGGGTGCGAGGCACCCCCGGCGGTCGCCCGTCTCCTCCTCCAGCGGGCGGCCGCCGTCGCCTGTACGGGCCGCCGGCGCGCGGCGGCACCCGTCGGCACCCGGCGGCGCGCGCGGCGCGAGCGACGTGAGAGGCGTGACACACAGGGGCGGCCGCTGCGTTCGGCCCGGGTCGGATAGCCTGACGCCGGGTCTCTCGACGCCAAGAGATCCGGCCACTGTGGGGCAGGGACACCCACCGCTACCGGGGTTCGGGGCCTCTGCTTCAGAAGACACCGCTAGCAGGAGACCGCCATGACCCGCACTCCCGTCAATGTCACCGTCACCGGCGCGGCCGGCCAGATCGGTTACGCGCTGCTGTTCCGCATCGCCTCCGGCCACCTCCTCGGCGCGGACGTGCCGGTCCGCCTCCGCCTGCTGGAGATCCCGCAGGGCCTCAAGGCCGCCGAGGGCACCGCCATGGAGCTCGACGACTGCGCCTTCCCGCTGCTCCGGGGCATCGACATCACCGACGACCCGAACGTGGCCTTCGACGGTGCCAACGTCGCGCTGCTCGTGGGCGCCCGCCCCCGCACCAAGGGCATGGAGCGCGGTGACCTGCTGGAGGCCAACGGCGGCATCTTCAAGCCGCAGGGCAAGGCCATCAACGACCACGCCGCGGACGACATCAAGGTCCTCGTCGTCGGCAACCCGGCCAACACCAACGCCCTGATCGCCCAGGCCGCCGCCCCGGACGTACCGGCCGAGCGGTTCACCGCGATGACCCGCCTGGACCACAACCGCGCCATCTCGCAGCTGGCGAAGAAGACCGGTGCCCCGGTCTCGGAGATCAAGAAGCTCACCATCTGGGGCAACCACTCCGCCACCCAGTACCCGGACATCTTCCACGCCGAGGTCGCCGGCAAGAACGCCGCCGAGGTCGTGAACGACGAGCAGTGGCTGGCGGACACCTTCATCCCGACCGTCGCCAAGCGCGGCGCCGCGATCATCGAGGCGCGGGGCGCGTCCTCGGCCGCCTCGGCCGCCAACGCCGCCATCGACCACGTCCACACCTGGGTCAACGGCACCGCCGAGGGCGACTGGACCTCCATGGGCATCCCCTCGGACGGCTCCTACGGCGTCCCCGCCGGCCTGATCTCCTCCTTCCCCGTCACCTGCCAGAACGGCACGTACGAGATCGTCCAGGGTCTGGAGATCAACGAGTTCTCGCGCACCCGCATCGACGCCTCGGTGCAGGAGCTCTCCGAGGAGCGCGACGCCGTGCGCGCCCTCGGCCTGCTCTGACAGCCGTCGCACCACCTCGTTCCGGCCGCCGAACGGCCCGCGCGCATGGGCGCACACCCGTGAGAAGCGCACGAATATGGCGCCGGAGCGGAGCCCGAATGCGCCCCCGCCGCCATACTGGGTGCACGGAAACGACGAGAACTCCCCGGCGCTGAACGGGAGTTCGAAGATCGGGGGGCCCATGACACCTCCTTCGCCATCCCCGGCGTCGCCGCAGGTCCCACGGGCCGCGGCGCCGGACCGGCGGACCGAACCACCCACCGCGCCCACCCCGCCGTCGCCACCGGCGGCGCCCTCGCACCCGGCCCCGCGTCCCTCGCACACCGAGGCGACCCGGCTGCTGTGCGCCGGCGCCTATCTCGACACCGAGTTCCGCCGCCGGGTCATCGAGGAGCTCGTCGAGCACGAGGAGCGCTCCCTCGCCCCCTCCCTGGGGATCGACGCGGTGCCCGTGCTCGCCCACGCGCTGCGCTCCAGACGCCAGGAGGCCGAGACAGCGCTGCTCCTGCTGGCGGTCTGGGCGGCCTTCATCGCGGTCGACTGGGTCACGGCCACCGGGTCGACCGGCCTCCCGCCGCTGATCTGGTCGCTGGGGTACGGCCTCCTGTGCTTCCTGCTGTGGGCCGGGCGCGCCGGCACCGGGCGGAGCGTCGCCGTCTACACCCTGGACCGCAGGACGCTGAAGCGGGCCACCCGCGGCCGGCTGAAGGTCCTGGTGCCCGTCTCGCTGCGCATCCTGATGCTGGCCTACTGGGCGATGGTGCTGTTCCTCCTGATCGGCGGGGAGGACATGTGGCACGCCGTGCTCTTCCCGCTGCTGCTGACCGTCCCGGTGTGGCTGCACCGCTCCCGGGTGGCGGCCGTGATGCGCGACGAGCTGGGGCGCGAGGCCTTCGAGACCCGGCCGCGCGCCGAGCCGCCCGCCACCGACCGCTACCGGCGGATCACCGCGGCCATCGACCGCGAACAGCACGCCGCGCTCACCATCTACGACCCCTTCCGCCCCTTCATGGGCGCGGGCAAGCCGTACGAGCCCTGGTCGTTCGTGCTGGAACTGAGGCGCAAGGCGGCGCGCGACGGCTCGCCGCCCGCCCCCGCCCGCACCACGGCGGAGGAGGACCGGCTGACCAGCCGCACCGTCGTGGACCTGATCCGGCCGCGGCTGGAGGCGCTGCGTTCGTCGGCCGCCGAGACCAGCCGCGACCGGCTGTGCGGCCTGGAGATCGACGAGTTCGTCTACCTCCCGGTCGGCCTGCCGCGCGCCGAGGTGTCGTACGCCCCCCGGACCGTGGGACAGCACCTGCGGGACGCGGTCGACGAGGGCGGCGAGGCGCGCCGCCACTTCCTGCGCGTGCGGGTGGGGGCGTGGGACGAACAGGTCGTGGTCTCGGTGCTGGTCCGGGTGCACACCCAGGGCGGAATGCTGGTGCTGGAGGTCGTGCCGCACGTGCTCACCCCCGTGCGGCAGGAGTTCAAGGCCGTCGACGTGATCGCGGCGCGCGGCGAGGAGGACGTGGCCCGCGACGGCGTACGGGCGCTGCTCACCAGCCCGACCGCCAACTTCGCCTCCGCGGTGTCCGCCGTGCGGACCGCCGTGGCGCTCTTCAGGATCTGGCTGGCCGACCCCCGGCGGGCGCTGCCGGACGGGCCCGCCACCTCCGTGCGCGAGCTGGGCAGCACCACGGACATCTCCCTGTTCCAGGAGATGGACGTGGCCCGGTACGTGAAGACCGTGCAGGACCGGATCATCAGCGGGGTGCACGAAGCACTGCGCGCCCGGGGCTACGACACCGGCGAGTTCGAGCAGCAGATCGTGAACGTCAGTGGTGGCGGGGTGTTCATCGGGTCGATGAGCGGCGGGGCGGTCGCCACCGGCAACCGCGCCCGGGCCAGTCAGCGGACGGACGGGAAGACGAACGAAGAGTGAACGAGCACACGGACCGCGACGACGATCGTGGCGACGACCGGGACAACTGGGACGACTGGGACGACTGGGACGACCAGGGCGACGAGGGCCGGGACGACGAGCGCGACGACCACGGTGGCGACGAGGGCGAGCCGAGCGATCCGGCCGGCCGGCGGGGCAGCCGGCAGGGCGGTGGCATCACCATCGGCTTCCAGTCCGGCGGAGCCGTGGCGGCGGGCGAGCGGGCCTCGGCCGAGTCCCGCACCCGGCGCCCGCTGCCGCCGCCCACCGGTGGGATGCCCGCGATACCGGCCATGCCGGCCCAGGCGGGCCCGGGCGGCGTCAGCGTCGGCTGGCTGAGCGACGGCGCGGTGGTGGCCGGCCCGGACGCGCGGGCCGTCGACGCCGCGCCGCTCCCGGTGCCGGCGGAGCTGCTGACGGCCGTCCGCGACCTCCGTGGTGATCTGCGGCTGCTGGCGCCCACGGAGGAGACCGCCGAGGTGGACACGGCGCTCGCCGAGGTGGAGGAGGAGATCGACGGCACCGGCCGGGCGGAGCGGTGGCGTCTGGAGTGGCTGCGCGACCGGCTGTCCGCCGGTGCCACGGCCGCGGCCGGCCTGGCCTCGGCCGTGACCGTCGCCCAGGGGATCGCCCAGCTCCTGGGCTGAGCCGGGCCGAGTGATCGCCGCCCATGCCGTACGGCCCGCGAAGGGGAGGTGGGAGATGAGCCAGTGGGATGCCGAACGCCAGCGCTGGGTGCGCCAGGGCGAGGTGAGCGGAGGCGGGGCGGCCTGGCCCCCGGAGGGCGCCCCCGATCCGCCGCATGGACCGCCGCCCTGGCCACCGCCGCCGCCCGGGGACGCCGGTGGCCACGGCGGCGGCCCGGCCGGGACGCCCCGCCGGCGCCGGGTCACCGCGCTGCTGCTGGCCGTCGTCCTCTGCGCCGGCCTCGGCGTCGGCGGCTGGCTGCTCTCGCGTGACGACGGCGGGTCGGACGGGGCGGACGGCCCCTCCGACCGGGTGACGGCGGCCGCATCGGAGAGCGGGCCGGAGGAGGAGCCGTCCCCCTGGGAGGGCACGGACGACCCGACCGACCCCGGCGCGGACGAGACACCGACGGGCCCGCCCAGCGACGGGCCCGCGTTCACCGCGCCCCCCAGCGGCTTCCGCGAGGTGAGCGACCCGGCCGGCTTCACCCTGATGGTGCCGGAGGGCTGGACCCGCTCCGAGGACGACGACAGCGTCTTCTACACCTCGGCCGACGACAGGGAGCTGTTGCAGATCTACCCCCTGCTCGGGCCGGAGGGCACGCCGTACGAGTCGCTGGTGGAGACCGAGCGGCAGGTCTCCGAGCGCCCCGGCTACCAGCGGATCGCCCTGACCCGGTCCGGTACGGAGGACACCGCCCCGGCCTATCTGGAGTACGCCTACGACCACGCCGAGCTCGGCCGCCGGCGCGTGCTCGACCAGGCGTTCGTGGCGCCGGACGGGGTGCAGTACGCCGTACTGGCCGCGGGCCCGGCCGAGGACTGGCCCGCGCAGCGGAACGTCCACACGGTGGCGCTGGCGTCCTTCTGCCCCGAGGAGTTCTGCGCCTCGCCCTGATCGGCCCCTCGCCCTGATCGCGTACACCGGCCCCCGGACGGTGCACAACGGTGCTGAACCGGGCAAACACCCCCTGCCACACGTGATGCGCGTCACGTTACGTCATGCATTGCGCATGGTTTAACCCTCCGGGGGGAGGGCTCCCAGCTGGCCCGACCGCTCTGTCCGATCCGTGTGATTCGAGACGGTACGACCGGTTGTCGCCGTAAGCGATGTCCAGCAGGGAAGGCAGTACCAGAACCGTGTCGGCTCACGAGACCCTTCACATCGACGGCGTGTGGCGCTCCGCCGCCTCCGGCGCCACGCGCGAGGTCCTCGACCCCGCCGACGCCCAGCCCCTGGCGCTCGTCGCCGAGGGCGGCACCGAGGACACCGACGCCGCCGTCGCCGCCGCGCGCCGCGCCTTCGACTCCGGCCCCTGGCCGCGCACACCCGTCGCCGAGCGCGCCGCCCTGCTGCGCCGGGTCGCCGACCTCCTCCAGCGCGACCGCGAGGACATCGCGCTGATCGAGAGCCGCGACACCGGCAAGACCCTGGAGGAGGGCCGGGTCGACGTCGACGACGTGACCAACGCCTTCCGCTACTTCGCCGACCTCGTCGTCAACGAGTCCGGCGGGCGCGTCGTCGACGCCGGGTCCCCCGACATCCACAGCGTGGTCGTCCACGAGCCGGTCGGCGTCTGCGCGCTGATCACCCCGTGGAACTACCCGCTCCTCCAGGCCAGCTGGAAGGTCGCCCCGGCGCTCGCCGCCGGCAACACCTTTGTGATCAAGCCCAGCGAGATCACCCCGCTGTCCACCGTGCGGCTGATGGAGCTCCTGGTGGAGGCCGGTCTGCCGGCCGGCGCCGGCAACCTGGTGACCGGCGCGGGCGACCCCGTCGGCGCCCGGCTCTCCGAGCACCCCGACGTCGACCTCATCTCCTTCACCGGTGGCCTGCCCAGCGGCACCCGGGTGATGCGCGCCGCCGCCCCCACCGTGAAGAAGGTCGCCCTGGAGCTCGGCGGCAAGAACCCCAATGTGGTCTTCGCCGACGCCTGCGCCACCGACGAGGGCTTCGACACCGCCGTCGACCAGGCGCTCAACGCCGCGTTCATCCACAGCGGCCAGGTCTGCTCGGCCGGCTCCCGGCTGATCGTCGAGGAGTCCGTGCGCGACCGCTTCGTCGCCGAGCTCGCCCGCCGTGCCGCGCGGATCACGCTGGGCCGGGGCACCGAGCCGGGCGTGGAGTGCGGCCCGCTGGTCTCCGCCGCCCAGCTCGCCAAGGTCGAGGAGTACGTCGCCTCCGCCGTCGCCGAGGGCGCCGAGGTGCGCTGCGGCGGCGCCCGGCCTGCGCCCTCCGCGGTCCGCCCGGCCACCGGCTACTTCTACGCGCCGACCGTCCTCGACTACTGCCACGGCGCCATGCGGGTCGTCCGCGAGGAGACCTTCGGCCCGATCCTCACCGTGGAGACCTTCCGCACCGAGGACGAGGCCGTCGCCCTCGCCAACGACACCGAGTACGGGCTCGCCGGCGCCGTCTGGTCCGCGGACACCGCCCGCGCCCGCCGGGTCGCGGCCCGGCTGCGCCACGGCACGGTGTGGATCAACGACTACCACCCGTACCTCCCGCAGGCCGAGTGGGGCGGCTTCGGCAAGTCCGGCATCGGCCGCGAGCTGGGCCCGTCCGGCCTGGCCGAGTACCGCGAGACCAAGCACGTCTACGAGAACCTCGCGCCGCGCCCGGTGCGCTGGTTCGCCGGCTGACCCCGCCCGCCGCTCATCGACCCGATGAACACCC
>NZ_JBPQTV010000259.1:0-9164 GCF_051386515.1 Streptomyces sp. URMC 123
GTCGTGGGGCGGGCGGGGCCCTTGGGCACGGTCACTGATAAGTACCTCCGATCAACATTTTCCAGTCTAGCTATTTCAGTAATCAATGCGCGCTGTGGCAGGGTGATCCTCGTCCAACCCTCAGGAGGCTCCCCGGCCTGGACCAGGGGCCTCCGGAACGCTGCAAGGAGAGCGCGTGCTCACTGTCGGTGACAAGTTCCCCGAGTTCGACCTGACCGCCTGCGTCTCGCTCGAGAGCGGCAAGGAGTTCGAGCAGATCAACCACAAGTCCTACGAGGGCAAGTGGCGCGTGGTCTTTTTCTGGCCCAAGGACTTCACCTTCGTCTGCCCGACCGAGATCGCCGCGTTCGGCAAGCTGAACGACGAGTTCGCCGACCGCGACGCCCAGATCCTCGGTGTCTCCGGCGACTCCGAGTTCGTCCACCACGCCTGGCGCAAGGACCACGCCGACCTGCGTGACCTGCCCTTCCCGATGCTCGCCGACGCCAAGCACGAGCTCATGCGCGACTGCGGCGTCGAGGGCGAGGACGGCTACGCCCAGCGCGCCGTCTTCATCGTGGACCCGAACAACGAGATCCAGTTCGTCATGGTGACCGCCGGCTCCGTCGGCCGTAACCCCAAGGAGGTCCTGCGGGTCCTCGACGCGCTGCAGACCGACGAGCTGTGCCCCTGCAACTGGACCAAGGGCGAGAGCACCCTCGACCCGGTCTCGCTGCTCTCGGGCGAGTGAGCTGATTCACCATGGCACTCGATGAGCTGAAGTCCGCCATACCGGACTACGCCAAGGACCTGAAGCTGAACCTCGGCTCGGTCATCGGCAACTCCGAGCTCCCCCAGCAGCAGCTGTGGGGCACCGTGCTCGCCTGCGCGATCGCCTCGCGGTCGCCCCGGGTGCTGCGCGAGCTGGAGCCGGAGGCCAAGGCGAACCTGTCGCCGGAGGCGTACACGGCCGCCAAGGCCGCCGCCGCCATCATGGCGATGAACAACGTCTACTACCGGACCCGGCACCTGCTGTCGGACCCGGAGTACGGCACCCTGCGCGCGGGCCTGCGGATGAACGTCATCGGCAACCCGGGCGTGGAGAAGGTCGACTTCGAGCTGTGGTCGCTCGCGGTCTCCGCCATCAACGGCTGCGGCATGTGCCTCGACTCGCACGAGCAGGTGCTGCGCAAGGCGGGCGTCTCGCGCGAGACGATCCAGGAGGCCTTCAAGATCGCCGCGGTGATCCAGGCCGTGGGTGCGACCGTCGACGCCGAGAGCGTGCTGGCGGGCTGAGCCACCCCGAGGACCACGAGTGGGCCCCCACCGGCATCGGCCGGTGGGGCCCCACTCGCATGTCGGGAGCCGGGCCGCCCGGGGGCGGACGGCGGCGGAGGCGCCGCTCACCCCTCCCGCGAGGGGGGCGGGGACGGCGGCCGCGCCGCGATCTCCGCGGCGGTGGCCCCGTGGGGCCCCGGCGGAACCGCGCGCAGCGCCCGCTCGGTGGTGTAGGAGCGCAGATAGCCGACCACCGTGTTGGTCACCGCCACCAGCGGGACCGCCACCACCGCGCCGCCGATGCCCGCGATCAGCCCGCCCGCGGTGACCGAGAGCACCACGGCCAGCGGGTGCACCCGCACCGCCCGCCCCAGGATGAACGGCTGCAGCACATGGCCCTCGATCTGCTGCACCGCGAGCACCACCAGCAGGGACATCAGGGCGACGAAGACGCCCTCGGTCACCAGCGCCACGATCACCGCGAGCGCGCCCGACACCACGGCGCCGACCAGCGGGATGAAGGCGAAGAGGAAGATGAACACGGCGAGCGGCACCGCCATCGGCACCCCGAGGAAGTAGATCCCGATGCCGATGAAGATCGCGTCGATCAGGGCCACGACCACCGTGCCGCGCACATAGCCGGTGAGCGTGCGCCAGGCCGCCGGGCCGGCGCCGGCCACGCCCTCGCGGGCCGCGCTGGGCACCAGCCGCAGGGTCCACTCCCAGATGCGCTTGCCGTCGTACAGCAGGAACAGCGTGCTGAACATGGCGAGCAGCAGGCCGGACAGCACCTCGATGATGACCGTGACGCCCTCCAGCCCGGCCGAGGTGATCTCCTCCGTGTTGGAGCCGATCGCCTCCCGCAGGCTCTTGGCGATGTCGTTGATCTGGTCCTCGGTCACATGGAACGGGCTCTCCAGCAGCCACTTCTGGAGTTCGTTGATGCCGTCCTGGACCCGCTCGGAGAGGGTGTCCAGGTTCTCCATGACCTGCCAGACCACGAACCAGCCGACCAGCCCCATGATGACGAAGCCGGTGACGGCGGTGATGGCGGTGGCCGGGCCGCGCGGCAGGCCCTTGCGCCGCAGCCAGGCCACGGTGGGCTCCAGCAGCGCGGTGATCAGCAGTCCGGCGACGAAGGCGAGGGCCACCAGCCGTACGGAGCTGATGATCCGCATCAGCACATAGAGGGTGCCGGCCACGACCAGCAGCCGCCAGCCGACCTCGGCGGCGACCCGCATGCCCCAGGGCACCGCGGCGGCCGGGTCGGGCCGGGCGGCGACGGCGGGGGCGTACGCGGGCGGGGCGGGCACGTGCTCGGGCGCGGTCCCCGGGGCCTCGGCCTCGGCGGCGGGCGCGCCCTCGGGCCGGTGGGTGGCCGGCGGCTCGCCGGGCGGGCCGCCCGGGGGCACGCCGGCCGGGCCTCTCGGATCGGGAGCGGGGAACGGCGCGGCGGCCCCCGGCTCACTCTCGGCCTCGGCCCGGGCCCGGCGTTCCTCGAGACGGGAGGCGAGCCGCGACAGCCCGGCACCCAGACCACCGAACCACTCCGGCAACTTGGACATCTCTTCCCTCTCCCCCGTCCCCCGGGTCGTCGCCGACGACGTTACACGCGCGAAGCCCCCGGCCGAAGAATCGGCCGGGGGCTTCGCGGAGCGGCGTGGGCGGTACGGCTCAGTACCAGCTGTTCGCCTGCCAGAACGACCAGGCGCCACAGGGGCTCTTGTACCGCTCGTTCATGTAGTCCAGGCCCCACTTGATCTGCGTGGCCGGGTTGGTGCGCCAGTCGGCGCCCGCGGAGGACATCTTGGAGGCGGGCAGCGCCTGGACCAGGCCGTAGGCCCCGGAGGAGGGGTTGGTGGCGCGGTAGTTCCAGGTGGACTCGTGGTTCACGATGTTGCTGAAGCACTGGAACTGGTCGGCGGGCACCATCTGCCGGGCGATGGCCTGCACCTGGGCGACCGTGTACGAGCTCTGGACCGCGAAGTCGGAGGCGTCGGCGCGGGCGGCGGAGCGGCTCGCGACCTTCTCGGCCTCGCGCTGCTTGGCCTCCTTCTCGGCGGCGGCCTGCTTCTCCGCGGCTTCCTTCTTGGCCGCCGCGTCCTTCGCCGCCTGCTTGCGGGCCGCTTCCTCCGCTTCCTTCTTCGCGGCCGTGTCGGCCACGGAGGACTGGGCGTCCGCCTGCTGCGTCAGCGAGGCCGTCTGCAACTGGGCCTGCGACCCGGCGGATATGTCCGCGAGGAGCGGGGTGCCGGCGGCGGTGGGCTCGGTGTGCGTCGTCGTGCTCTGCGCACTGCCCGCGGCAACGCCCACGACGGCGCCGACGGTGGTGACCGCGGTGGCGGATGCCACGGCGAATCCCCGGACCGAGATCCGGCTCACACGGTTTCCTTCCAGCATCGTCCGCATGGGTGACCTCGCGGACGCGATCGTGCCCCTTGTCGCTGGACTCCCCTTGTTCCGGTCCCGCGGGAAGCGGGGCCGACTGGCCACGGGAGCCACGGGCCCGCGCGCTTCCCCCACGGGAAGTCCCGGGGGCGTCACGCGTGATGCTCGGGCGGCGTACGGCGAACGCGTGTTGAGTTGTCCCGCATGGCGCACTCTCCACGGTGTTCCGCGGGGGAAGTGCCCCATGGTGCTGCTGTGCCGTACGCGGGGCCTGACAGGACCCACACCCTGCCGGAAGCCGACGCCGCGAAGCAATTCTTCGTTGCGTGGGAAACGTCACACCCCGTTTGCACCAGGAGTTTCCTGGAAACCCGGGCGCGACACGACGCCGCGCGGCTAAGCTCCTTCGCTTTGCCGCGCGGCGCCATGAAATCGGTGCATTCGCCGCACCCCGGGCGGTGGTGTCGGGGTGTCAGGTGCAATGTCAGATGCGGACGTCCTCCAACATTTCGGTCACCAGGGCGGCGATCGGGGAGCGCTCGGAGCGGGTGAGCGTGACATGGGCGAAGAGCGGATGGCCCTTCAGCTTCTCGACCACGGCCACCACCCCGTCGTACCGGCCCACCCGGAGGTTGTCGCGCTGGGCGACGTCATGGGTGAGCACCACCCGGGAGTTGGCCCCAACCCGGGAGAGAACGGTCAGCAGCACATTGCGCTCCAGGGACTGCGCCTCGTCCACGATGACGAACGCGTCGTGGAGCGAGCGGCCCCGGATGTGGGTGAGCGGCAGCACCTCCAGCATGCCGCGCCCCACGACCTCCTCGATCACATCGGCGGAGGTGACCGCCGAGAGCGTGTCGAACACCGCCTGGGCCCAGGGGCTCATCTTCTCGGCCTCGCTGCCGGGCAGGTACCCCAACTCCTGGCCGCCCACGGCGTACAGCGGCCGGAACACCATCACCTTGCGGTGCTGCCGGCGCTCCAGCACCGCCTCCAGCCCGGCGCACAGGGCCAGCGCGGACTTGCCGGTGCCGGCCCGGCCGCCCATCGAGACGATGCCGACCTCCGGGTCGAGCAGCAGATCGAGCGCGATCCGCTGCTCGGCGCTGCGGCCATGGATGCCGAACGCCTCGCGGTCGCCGCGCACCAGGCGCACCCGGCCGTCGGCGGTCACCCGGCCCAGCGCCTTGCCGCGCGCCGACTGGAGCACGAGGCCGGTGTGGACCGGCAGCTCCGCCGCCTCCGGCACGGCCACGCTCTCGGCGGTGAACAGCTCGTCCACCTGGTCGGGCTCGACGGTCAGCTCCGCCATGCCGGTCCATCCCGAGTCGGTGATGGCCAGTTCGGCGCGGTACTCCTCGGCCAGCAGCCCGACGGACGACGCCTTGATCCGCAGCGGCAGGTCCTTGGAGACGACGGTCACGTCGTACCCCTCGGCCTGGAGGTTGCGGGCCACCGCGAGGATGCGGGAGTCGTTGTCGCCCAGCCGGCCCCGGTCGCTCAGCATGGCCGCCGGCAGCACCCCCGGGTCGGAGTGGTTGAGCTCGACCCGGAGCGTGCCGCCCAGGTCCCCGATCGGGATCGGGGCGTCGAGCCGGCCGTGCCGGAGCCGGTACTCGTCCAGCAGGCGCAGCGCCTGCCGGGCGAAGTACCCCAGCTCGGGGTGGTGGCGCTTGGCCTCCAACTCCGAGACCACGACGATCGGCAACACGACTTCGTGCTCCTCGAAGCGGGCCATGGCGTTCGGGTCGGCCAGGAGGACGCTCGTGTCGAGGACGTAGGTGCGCCGGTCGTGCATGCGGCGCTTCGTGCTGGTCACCACGGGTGGACGAACCCCCTCGGACGAGTTGAGCAGCGACGGGCTCGGGACGCGCGCGTCGCGGGGGAAGGAACCGGGGCCGGGCCGCGGTGCGGGGACGGAGAACCGGCGCGGTCGGCGCGATCGGCGCGGTCGGCGCGCGGAGCGCGGGGCCGGTCAGCGGAGCGAGCGCGTCGGGGACCGTGCGCCGGCCCTCCGCATCGTCCGTGTCCGGAGCCTGGTGGGTGTCCGACAGCCTCGGCGGCAGCCGGCCGAACCGCACGGTCGTCCGTGTGCAAAGGGCCTCCCGGGCGGGCGGCCCCACGCCGCCCGCTGGTGCCGGACGCCCATGGCGGGCGTCGACTTGGAAGGGATATTCCCTCGAACGCGCATGGCCATGCAGCGGCCGATCAGGATCGGGTCGGCACCGGGAACGCGACCGGGCCCGCGCACGTACGGGATCGGGCCCGCGCCGGAAACGGGACCGGGCCCCGTCGGTCGACGGGGCCCGGTCGCGTACGCGGTGGGGATCAGGTGCCGTACCGGCGGTGCCGTGCGGCGTAGTCGCGGAGCGCCCGCAGGAAGTCGACCTTCCGGAACGCCGGCCAGAAGACCTCGCAGAAGTAGTACTCGGAGTGCGCGCTCTGCCAGAGCATGAACCCCGACAGGCGCTGCTCGCCGCTGGTGCGGATGACCAGGTCCGGGTCGGGCTGGCCACGGGTGTAGAGGTGTTCGGCGATGTGCTCGATCTCCAGGGTCTCGGCGACCTCCTCGATGGAGGTGCCCCGGGAGGCGTGCTCCATCAGCAGGGAGCGCACCGCGTCGGCGATCTCCTGCCGGCCGCCGTAGCCGACGGCGACGTTGACCAGCAGCCCGTCGACGTCGTGCGTGGCCTGCTCGGCCTCCTTGAGCACCGTCTGGGTGTGGGCGGGCAGCAGGTCCATGTTGCCGACGTGGTGGACCCGCCAGCGGCCGTCCTCCGCGATGCGGCGCACCGCGCCCTCGATGATCGCCAGCAGCGGGTTGAGCTGCTCCGGCGGCCGCTGGAGGTTGTCCGTGGAGAGCATCCAGAGCGTGACGACCTCGACGTCGGTCTCCGCGCACCAGCCCAGCAGCTCCTGGATCTTGTCGGCGCCCGCCTGGTGGCCCTGCTCGGTGGTGCTGCCCGCGGCCCGCGCCCAGCGGCGGTTGCCGTCGAGGATGACACCGATGTGCTTGGGCACCTGGTCGTGGTCGAGGCGGCCCTCGACCCGGCGTGCGTACAGCCCGTACACCAGGTCGCGCACCAAGCGGGGATACGGGGTCCGTCGACCCCCGGAAGATCGCCGCATCGCTCTGTCCAGCCCCTCCGTGCCGCAGTGGCAGTCGCTGCCGCGGTGGCAGTCGTTCGAGGGCGCCAACCCTACTGCGCCACCGCCGGATGGCACGAACTCAGGGGCCCGCATCCGCGTGATAGGGAAGAAGCTGTGACAAACACTTCCCCCTATCGCGCTGCCGACGAGCGCTACGACTCCATGGAATACCGCCGTTCGGGGCACAGCGGCCTCAAGCTGCCGGCCATCTCGCTGGGCCTGTGGCACAACTTCGGCGACGACCGCACGCTCGACTCCCAGCGGGCGATCCTGCGCCGCGCGTTCGACCTGGGGGTGACCCACTTCGACCTGGCGAACAACTACGGTCCGCCGCCCGGCGCGGCCGAGCGGAACTTCGGCACGCTCCTCGCGCGGGACTTCCGCCCGTACCGGGACGAGCTCGTCATCTCCACCAAGGCGGGCTATCTGATGCACCCCGGCCCGTACGGGGAGTGGGGCTCGCGCAAGTACCTGCTGTCCTCGCTCGACGCCTCGCTCGGGCGGATGGGCGTCGACTACGTCGACATCTTCTACTCGCACCGGTTCGACCCGCACACCCCGCTGGAGGAGACGATGGGCGCGCTGGCGTCCGCGGTCCAGCAGGGCAAGGCACTGTACGTGGGCGTGTCCTCGTACAACGCCGAGCAGACGCGCGAGGCGGCGCGACTGCTGCGCGGGATGGGGGTGCGGCCGCTGATCCACCAGCCCTCGTACTCCATGATCAACCGCTGGATCGAGGACGATCAGCTGCTCGACACGCTGGAGGCGGAGGGCATGGGGTGCATCTCCTTCGCGCCGCTCGCCCAGGGGCTGCTCACCGACAAGTACCTGCACGGGGTTCCCGAGGGCTCGCGGGCGTCCCGCGGCACGTCGCTGGACCCGGCCCTGCTGACCGACGAGGTCGTACGGCGGCTCCGCGGCCTCGACGAGATCGCCCGGCGCCGCGGCCAGTCGCTCGCGCAGCTGGCGCTGACCTGGGTGCTGCGGGACGACCGGATGACGTCGGCGCTGATCGGCGCGTCGAGCGTGCGGCAGCTGGAGGCGAACGTCGCCGCGCTGGGCGCGGCGAAGCTGACGGACGAGGAGATCGCCGAGATCGACACGCTGGCCCGCACGACGGAGGGCGTGAACATCTGGGCGGCGCGGGGTTAGGGGGCGCGCCCCGTGCGGAGCGCGGCGCCTCGGCCACGCACGGCGGCGGGGGCGGGCCGCGCCCGACCCCGGCACGGCCCCCGGCCGGCAAGAAAAAGCAGGCCGGTCCGTGGGGGACTCCATCCCCCGGGGGACAACCCCCGGACCCCCGGCACGGCCCCCCGGCCGGCAGAAAAAAGCGGGCCGGTCCGTGGGGGGGATACGGACCGGCCCGAGGGGGGGTTCCCACCATAGCCGGTGCCGAGGGGTGCTTCGTGCATCGGCGAGGGTGACGGGCCCCCGAGCGCTGACGGGCGCGGGGCCCTCGCGCCCCTCAGGGCGCCGACAGCCCGCCCAGGACAAGGCCTCCGAGCGCCCCGCAGATCATGAAGGGGCCGAACGGAACCGCCGTACGCCGATGGGCGCGGCGGGCCAGCAGCAGGCCGATCCCGTAGAGCGCGCCGAGGAGGAATCCGGCGAAAGTGCCCACGACGAGCACGGGCCAGCCGTACCACCCGAGGGCGATGCCCAGGGCGAGCGCCAGCTTGACGTCGCCGAATCCCAGGCCGGCCGGGTGGATCAGGTGGAGGACCAGATAACAGCCGGCGAGGGCGAGCCCGCCGAGCAACGCGCCGGGCCAGGTGCCGCCGCCGCGGGGCAGCGCCGAGGCCGCGCCGAGGAGCGCCGCCGCCCCGGCCGCCAATGGCAGCGTCAGCACGTCGGGCAGTCGGTGCACGGCCGCGTCGACCAGCGCGAGCACCGCGAGGAACGGCACGAGCAGCAGCCACACCGCCAGCTCCGGGCGGGGGCCGACCGCCGCGGCGAGGCCGGCGCACACCAGCGCGCCGCCGCCGGCCGCGGCGGGCACCCCGGGCCCGTACGGCAGGGCACAGGGGCCGCACCGGGCGGGGCCGAGCCAGCCCCGGGCGGCCCCCGTGAGCGGGTGCCCGGCGGGGCAGGTGGAGCGCCAGGGCGTCTCGGGCGGCACGGCCAGCCGGTGGACGGCGCGCGGTACGAGCAGACCGGTGGCGGCGCCGTGGAGGGCGGCGGCCGCGATCAGTAACGCATGCACGGTACGACCGTAGGCGGGCCGGGCGGGTTCGGGGCCCGGTCGGCGTAACCCGCGGGCCCGGACCGGGGAACCCACGGGCCCGGACCGGGGAACCCTCGGGCCCGCCCGGTGCGGGATACGTGCTCGGCGGGGTGGATCGCCCGGCGCGGGGTAGACAGTGACGGGG
>NZ_JBPQTV010000260.1:0-9157 GCF_051386515.1 Streptomyces sp. URMC 123
CCCCTGGCGGCCCCCGCGCCCGCCCGGGCGGCCGTGGACTTCGCCGGCGCCGTCTCGCTCAGCAACTGCTCGGGCGCGCTCGTGCGGATGCCGGACTCCCTGCCCGACGACCCGGCGCTCGTCCTCACCAACGGCCACTGCGTGGAGAGCGGCATGCCGGACGCCGGCACGGTGCTCGTCGACCGTCCCTCCACGCGCGACTTCGGCCTCCTCGGCGCGAACGGCGACGAGGTCGCGAACCTGCGCGCCACGAAGCTCGTCTACGCGACGATGACCGACACCGATGTGGCGCTCTACCAGCTCGGCAGCACGTACGAGGCCATCCGGCAGCGCTACGGCATCACGGCGCGGCGGCTGGCCGCCGCCCGCCCGGGCCGGGCGAGCGACGTCTCGGTGGTCTCCGGCTACTGGAAGCGCGTCTACACGTGCCGCGTGGACGGCTTCCCCCACCGGCTGCGGGAGTCCCAGTGGACCTGGCGGGACTCCGTGCGCTATTCCACCCCCGGGTGCGAGGTCATAGGGGGTACGTCGGGCTCGCCCGTGGTCGACACGGCCACCGGTGACGTCGTCGCGGTCAACAACACCCGCAACGAGTCCGGGGGCCGCTGCACCCTGAACAACCCCTGCGAGGTCGACGAGAAGGGGCGGATCACGGTGCGGCGCGGGGCGGGCTACGCCCAGCAGACGCACCAGATCCCGGCGTGCGTCGGGCTCGACAGCAAGCTCGACCTGGAGCGGCCGGGGTGCGAGCTGCCCAAGCCGCGGGCCGAGCGGCGCGCCGTGCTCGGCCGCTAGGAGCCGCCGGCGGGCCCGTACGGTGCGTCCCTCGCGCCGTACGGGCCGAGTGCCGCGTCCCTCGCGCCGTACGGGGTTGTGCCTCGCGCAGTACTGCGCGAGCGTTCCGGCCCTCGCGCAGCACGGTCCCGGCGCCCCGCGTCCCTCGCGCCGTACGGGTCTAGGGCAGGCCATGGACGTGGGGGCCGACCGTGTTCGACCACGCGTTGCCATTGCTCGCGTCCCAGTTCGTGGACCACGTCATCGCCCCGCGCAGCCCAGGGTAGGTCCGCGGCGGCTTGAACGAGCCGCACCCCGTGCCCCTGGCCAGGCAGTCCAGCGCCCTGGTCACCACGGCCGGGGAAACGTATCCGCTGCCCGCGGCGCGCGGGGAGGCCGGCAGGCCGAGGCCCACCTGGGAGGGGGCGAGCCCGCCCTCCAGCTGGATGCAGGCCAGCGCCGTGAGGAAGTCCACCGAGCCCTGGGAGTAGACCTTGCCGTCGCAGCCGTTCATGGAGCCGCTGTTGTAGTACTGCGTGTTGACGACGGTCAGGATGTCCCTGATGTTGAGCGCCGTTCTGAAGTACTCGTTCGACGTCGACTGCATGTCGATGGTCTGCGGCGCCATGGTGATGACCAGCCCCGGGCCCGCCTTGGCCGACAGCGCGCGCAGGGCCTGGGTCATATAGGTGGAGTTGAGGCCGTTCTCCAGGTCGATGTCGACGCCGTCGAAGCCGTACTCCCGCATCAGCGCGTGCACCGAGTCCGCGAAGTTCGCCGCCGCGGCCGCGGAGTCGACCCGTACGGTGCCCCGCTCGCCCCCGACCGAGATGATCACCGACGTGCCGGCGGCCCGCTTGGCCCTGATGTCCGCCTTGAAGCGGTCGACGGTGTAGCCGCCGAGCCCGGCCGAGTCCAGGGCGAAGGTGACCGCGCCCGGCGTGGCCGTGGCGTCGGCGAAGGCCACGGCGATGATGTCGTACTGGCTCGACACGTCGCTCAGCTTCTGCACGGTCGCGCCGTTGTCGAAGTTCTGCCAGTAGCCGGTCACGGCGTGCCGGGGCACCGGGCCGGGCCCCGGCCCCGGGTCGGTGCCCGAGGTGGTGGCGGTGACGGCCGACGACGGCGCCGACTCCCCCGCCGCGTTCACGGCCGTGACCTGGAAGCGGTACGAGGTGGCGGGCGAGAGCCCGGTCACGGTCGCGGAAGTGCCGCCGACCGCCGTCACCTTCGTGCCGTCGCGGTACACGTGGTAGCCCGTCGCGCCGCTCACCGCCCGCCAGGACAGGGCGACGGAGGTGTCGGTGACCGCCCCGACCGTGAGCCCGCCCGGGGCGGCGGGCACCTGGGGGCCCGGCCCCGGGCCGCCGCCGGGGCCGGTCAGGAGGACGTCGTCGGCGAGATAGGCGGGCTGCCCGTACCAGCCCTGGGTGTGGATCGTCACCGAGGTGGTGGCCGGCCCGGTGCGGAAGCCGGTGGTGAGCCGTTGCCAATCGGTGGCGGACGGGGTCCAGGTGGCGACGTCCGTGGTGCCGGTGCCGCTCGCGCCCAGATACACATAGCTGCCCCGCACCCAGGCGCTGAGCGTGTAGTCGGAGTCCGGCCGTACGGGCACGGTCTGGGCGCACCGGGCCCGGTCCTGGCCGGTGGGGGTCGCGCGCAGGGCCGCCGAGCCGCCGTGCACGGGCGAGCCCACCGCCGTACCGCTGTCGCCGGAGCAGGTCCAGTCGGCGAGGCCGGACTCGAAGCCGGGGTTGCGGGCGAGGTTGGGCTCGTCCGCGGCGCTCGCGGGGGCGGTGACGCCCGTGGAGGCCATGGCGCCCGTGGAGGCCATGGCGCCCGCGGGGGCCACGGCGCCGGCTGGGGTCGACGACGAGCCGAGCAGGCCCGCGGCGGCGAGCGCGGCCGCGGTGAGGAGCCGTATGAGCCGGCCCGTGCCGCTGGCGCCTCCCGGGGCGCCGGCGCGGGGTGTCGAGGGGTCCACTACTGCCTCCTGCGGTGACAAGTGGGGGGAGGAGGAGCCACCGGCCGTCGGCCGGCGTGGTAGCGGACAAGCTGGTCCAGACCAATGATCGTGTCAAGGGAGCTCGCGGCACCCGCGCCGTGTGTGTGCTCTATGTGCTGTAAATCCCCGGAACTGTTCTCCGTGGGCCGCCTCCTGGATATGGTGCTGAGCCAGCAACGCAGTGCGACTGTGCCAACAGTGCGGTGCGGTGGCCCAGTTGTGGTTCAGTGACGGATCTGCGGCCGGCGCGGGGAGCGGCGGCTGAGCGAACGGGGAGCCCTACGTGCCCACCGCGATAGCGGTCACCGGCCCAGAGCTGGTTCTGCCACCGCTGGACCGGCAGACGCCCACCGCCGCCGTGCTCGCGCCGCCCGGCGAACAGACCCTGGACGCCGCGCTCGTCACGGCCGCCCTGCTGCTCGAACGCCACGGCCATCTCGTCGTGCTCTACCCCGCCGCCTGCTCCACCCGCCTGGCCCGCAGGCTGCACACGATCCGGTCGCTCCTGGAGAGCGACCGGATGGCGCTCCTCCCGGTCGCCCTGCCGCCCCTCGGGGTCGCCGTGCTCGCCCGGCAGCTGCGCCAGCTCTCCGTCTGCGGCTTCAGCCCCGGCGTGCTGGCCTCCGCGGCCCGGCTGCTGGCCCACTACGTCTACGCCGGTGCCCTGCTGGCCAGCGTGACCCGCCTCGACCGGGTGGACGTCCGGCTCGCCTCGCACGTCAAGTCCTGGCTGCCGGGCGTGCAGTTCGGGGTGCTCGCCCACCCCGAGCCGCGGGTGATCACCGTCGGCCGGGAGGAGAAGCTGACCGGCCCGTCCTTCGCCACCCACCTCACCGTCGCCGTCGGTCGGCTCCCCGCCGACTGGGTCACCGGCCACCTCGCCCACTCCTGGCGGGTGCAGGGCGTCGCCGAGGTGCCCCTGCCGAGGGAGTCCGCGCCCTGGTGGGGCACGGCCAAGCTCGTCGAGTTCGCCGCCGCCATGCCGGACCCGTCGATGCTCTACCAACTGGTCTCCTCGGTGCGCAGAATGGAGTGTCACTGGTGCGGCCTCGAACTCATCGGCGACCGCTGCGCCTTCTGCTCCTCGCCGGTGCCCGGGCCACCGGCGGCCCAGGTGTCCGGGCGGCGGGCCGCGCTCACCCGCGGCCCGGGGCCGGGACCGCGGGTGCTGCCCGAGGGCGCCCGCACGTGACCGCGTACGCGCCACCTCCGCCCGTACGGTGCGCGCCGCGCGGGCCCACGTCCGTACGGGCACCGTCGGCCCGGGCGTCCTCCGTACTGTCGCCGCCGGCCCGGCTCTCGTCCGTACTGTCGCCGACCGCCCGGCCGTCGCTCGTGCCCCGACCCGCACCGTCGCCGAACGAGGTTCCCCGTCCATGAATTCACGCCAGCGCCGCGGACTCGTCCTCCTGATCCTGTCCGTGCTGTGTGCCCTCGGCGCGTTCGCCGGAGTCCTCTCCGTCATCCGGGACGTGGAGTCCAAGGTCGGCCCCGAGACCACCGCGTACCGGCTCAAGCAGGACGTCGCCGCCTACCAGGACCTGCGGCCGGAGCAGTTCGAACGCGTCGCGATCCCCCAGCGGTGGCTCTCGGACACCGCCGTCACCGACCTGGACAAGGTCAACGGGAAGATCGCCGTCACCCCGCTGCTCAAGGGCTCCCTGCTGCAGGCCGACATGATCGTGGAGCGCCCCGCGCTCCAGCCGGGCCGCCAGGAGATCGCCATCATGATCGACGCCGCCACCGGTGTCGCGGGCAAGATCAGGGCCGGCGCGAAGGTCAACATCTATGCCACCTTCGAGGGGAAGAAGGAGGGCGAGAAGCCCGTCTCCAAGGTGATCGTGAGCAACGCCCCCGTCATCCACGTCGGCAAGCTCACCCCCGTCGACTCCGACACCGCCGACTCCCGGCGCCGGCGCGTCGAGGCCGTGCCCATCACCTTCGCGCTGGAGACCCGCGACGCCCAGCGCGTGGCGTACGCCGAGTCCTTTGCCTCCCACGTCCGGCTCGCCCTGGTCGCGCCCGGCAGCGACGTCCCCGTCCCGCCCGGCGAGCGCACCTACACCCTCGACAGCGACAAATAAGGGGCACCGGTGACGATCAGAATCCTCCCCGCGGTGGGCGACCCGGACGCGGCCCGCTCCCTCTCCCTGCTGCTCAGCCAGCTCCCCGACGCCGAGCCCGCCGCGCCGGTGGCGGACTCCACCGCCCTGCTGGACACCCTCGCCGCCCTCGTCGCCGGCGCGGTCGAGGACCTGCCCGAAGTGGTGCTCGTCCACGAGCGGATCGGTCCGGTGCCCGCCCTGGAACTCATCCGGGACGTCGCCCTCCGCTTCCCCGCCGTCGGCGTGGTGCTGATCACCTCCGACTCCGGCCCCGGGCTGTTCTCCGCCGCCATGGACGCCGGCGCGCGCGGGCTGACCGCGCTGCCCCTGTCGTACGACGAACTCGCCGCCCGCGTGCACGCCGCCGCGCAGTGGGCCACCGGCGTCCGCCGCCACCTCGGCGGCGGGGAGGCCGTGCCGAGCGGCCCCGGCGGCACGCTCGTCACCGTCACCGGCGCCAAGGGCGGCGTGGGCGCCACCGTCACCGCCGTCCAGCTCGCGCTCGCCGCGCGCGGCGCCGGGCGCGAGGTGGCGCTCGTCGACCTGGACCTCCAGAACGGCGACGTCGCCTCCTACCTCGATGTGCAGTTCCGCCGGTCCGTCGTCGACCTCGCCGGCATCCACGACATCTCCCCCCGCGTCCTCCAGGACGCGGTCTTCCAGCACCCCACCGGCCTCGGCCTGCTGCTCGCCCCCGAGGAGGGCGAGCGCGGCGAGGAGGTCGGCGACCGCGCCGCGCGCCAGATCGTCGGGGCCCTGCGCGCCCGCTACGACGTCGTGGTGGTCGACTGCGGCTCCCAGATGAACGACGCGAACGCCACGGTCGTCGAACTGGCCGACACGGCGCTGCTGCTCACCACCCCCGACGTGGTGGCCGTGCGCGCGGCCAAGCGCATGGTCCGGATGTGGGACCGGCTCCAGATCCGCAAGGCGGAGGAGACCACGACCGTCGTCAACCGGCTCACCCGCGGCACGGAGATCCAGCCGGGGCTGGTGGAGCGCGCCACCGGCACGCGGATGGCGCGCACCGCGATCCCGGCCGGCTACAAGGAGCTCCAGCCGGCCGTCGACGCCGGCCGGATGCAGGACCTGGACGGCCGCTCCGCCGTCCGCCAGGCGCTGTGGGCGCTGGCCGGCGAACTCGGCCTGGCCGGGCCGCCGTCGCCGGCCGCCCGGCACGCGCGGGGCGGCCACCGCGAGCGGGCGGCCCTGCCGGGACTGAAGCGCCGCCGGGCCCTGCCGGGCGGGGCGGGTTCCGGTTCCGCTTCCGGGTACGACTCCGGTTCCGCTTCCGCTTCCGGGTACGGCGCGGGTTCCGGTTATGGCTCCGGTGCGGGTGCGGGTGCGGGTACGGGTACGGGCGCCGGTGGCGGACCGGCCTCCGCCGCCGGCTTCGTCACGGGTTCGGGCGCGGGAGGCGACACGGCGGCGGGGCCCGGCGCGGGTGACCGCCCCAGCGGCCGGTTCCGGTTACGCAGGGACGACCGGGGCCAGGTCTCCGTGGAGTTCCTCGGCCTGCTGCCCCTCGTCCTGACCGCCCTGGTGCTGGCGTGGCAGTGCGTCCTCGTCGGCTACACCTTCTCGCTCGCCGGCCACGCGGCGGACCGGGGGGCCCGCGCGGGCGCCGCGCGCGACGGCGGCGCGGGCGCGTGCCAGGCCGCGGCGGCGGAGGACCTCCCGGCCGCCTGGGGCGGCGGACAGCCCGCCTGTGGCCCCGACGGCAACGGCGTCTACGCCGCCACGGTGAAGCTCAAGGTTCCCGTGCTCTTCCCCGGGCTCGTCGACTTCCCGTTCGACGTCACGGGTTCGGCGGGCGCCGTCGCGGAGGAGGACCGATGAGCGCCCCCCACGTGCGCCCGCCGGCCCCGCGCCGCGGGCCCGTGACGGCGAGTCACCCGGCCCCCGGGCAGGGCCAAGCGCCAGCCCGGCGCCCCGGCCCCGGCCGCCCGGGGGCGGTGGCACGGCGCCCGAAGCCCGGGCCCCGGCATGTGGCGGCCTCGTACCCCGTGGCCGCGTCCCGGCCGGCTCCCCGGCGCCTCCGGCGCCCCCCGCGCGACCGGGGTCAGGTCGCCATCGAATTCCTCGGCTTCCTGCCCATCCTGCTCGTCGTCGCGCTCGCCACCGTCCAGCTCGGCATCGCCGCCTACGGCGCCCAGCAGGCCGGCACCGCGGCCCGCGCCGCCGCCCGGGCCGCCTCCCTCGACGACCGCGCCGACGCCCCCGCGCCCACCCCGCAGGCCGCCGCCGAGGCGGCCACCAGCGACTGGCTCGACGTGGCCGTCGCCTCCTCCGGCGGCGCCGGCGAGGTGCGGGCCACCGCCACCGTCACGATCCCGTCGGTGATTCCCGGAATCCCCGACATGACGGCCACCCGCAGCGCCACCATGCCCCTGCCCGCCGAGCCCGCCGCCGCGGGCAGCTGAGCCGAAGGGGGAGAAGCGGCCGATGAGCCTGAGGGCCCGCATCACCGCACCGGAGGAGCACCACCTGGGCCTCGGCGACGGCCACCTGGTCGCCGTCTACCGCGCCAAGCTCCTCGAGGAGATCGACCTCGCCGAGATGTCCTCGCTCGCCGCGGCCGAGCGACGCGCCCGGCTCGAACGCGTACTCGGCCACATCATCAGCCGAGAGGGCCCGGTGCTCTCCACCGCCGAGCGCGCCCAGCTGATCCGCCGCGTCGTCGACGAGGCCCTCGGGCTCGGCGTGCTCGAACCCCTCCTCGAGGACGCCTCCATCACCGAGATCATGGTCAACGGGCCCGACCAGGTGTACGTCGAACGGGCCGGGCGCGTCGAGCTCGTCCCCGTCCGCTTCGCCTCGCACGAGCAGCTCATGCAGACCATCGAACGCATCGTCTCCACCGTCAACCGCCGCGTCGACGAGTCCAACCCGATGGTCGACGCCCGGCTGCCCTCCGGCGAGCGCGTCAACGTGATCATCCCGCCGCTCGCGCTCAACGGCGCCACCCTCACCATCCGCCGCTTCCCCCGCGCCTACACCCTGCCCGAACTCATCGCCCTCGGCTCGCTCGACGAGGCCATGGTGACGCTGCTCGCCGCGTTCGTCCGGGCCAAGCTCAACGTGGTGGTCTCCGGGCCCACCGGCTCCGGCAAGACCACCCTGCTCAACGCGCTCTCCGGGCTCATCCCCGACGGCGAGCGGATCATCACCGTCGAGGACGCCGCCGAACTCCAGCTCCAGCAGACCCATGTCATCCGGCTGGAGTCGCGCCCGCCCAACGTCGAGGGCAAGGGCCGGATCACCATCCGCGACCTGGTGCGCAACTCCCTGCGCATGCGCCCCGACCGCATCATCGTCGGCGAGGTGCGCGGCGGCGAGACGCTCGACATGCTCCAGGCCATGTCCACCGGCCACGACGGCTCCCTGGCCACCGTGCACGCCAACAGCGCCGAGGACGCGCTGATGCGCATGCAGACCCTCGCCTCCATGTCCGAGGTGAACGTTCCCTTCGAGGCCCTGCGCGACCAGATCAACAGCGCGGTGGACTGCGTCGTCCAGCTCGCCCGGCACGCCGACGGCTCCCGCCGGGTCGCCGAGATCGCCGTCCTCGCCTCCCACGGCCGCGAGGACTACCGCCTCGCCACGGTCTGCCGCTTCGAGGCCCTGCCCCTGGACGCCGACCGCCGGGTCCGCGGGCACTTCCGCTGCTTCCCGCTGCCGCGCCGGGTCGCCGACCGGCTCCACCTGGCCAACGAGCCGGTGCCGCCCGCCTTCGGCGTGGCCGCCACCGACGACCAGCTCACCACCCGAGAGGCCGGACAGGGGTAGCCCACGATGGAACTCGACAATCTCGCGCGCCTCACCATCGGGGTGACGCTGCTCGGCGGGGTGCTGGCCGTCGTGGGCGCGCGGACGTACGCGGCCGGGCGCGCCCAGCGGCAGGTGCTCGTCGACCGCCTCTCGGACCACGGGCCCACGGTCCGTACGGGGCGTGCGCGGCGCTTTCGGGGCGTGGACCGCCGGGTGCGCGCCACCGCGTACGGCAGAAAGCTGGAGCGACGGCTGGCCGCGACGGGACTGGACGTCACCCCCGGCGAGTTCACCGTCGCCCTGCTGACGGCCGTGGCCGGCCTCTGGCTGATCGCCCAGGCCGCGCTGGCGTCCTTCTTCGGCCCGCTCGCCGCGCTGACGGCCGTCTGGGCGGCGTACGCCTTCCTCGCCTGGCAGCACCGCAAGCGGATCGAGAAGTTCATCAACCAGCTCCCGGAGCTGTCCCGCATCCTCGCCAACGCCACCCAGGCCGGACTCGCCC
>NZ_JBPQTV010000261.1:0-9105 GCF_051386515.1 Streptomyces sp. URMC 123
AGCCCGGCTGGGGGTGCGGCTGCGGCTGGTGTTGCGGCCGGTGGTGCTGGGGTGATTGCTGGGGCTGGTGAGGCCGCTGGGCGTGGTGGTACGGCCCCGGATGCGGATGTGCCTGCGGATGCGGGTGCGGGTGCTGGTACGCGGACGGCGGCGCGTAGGGGAAGGGCCCGCCCGCCCCCCACTGCGGCGGAACCCACGGCCGCGCCGTGACCCGCGCGGCATGCGCCAGCGCCGGCGCGGCCACCGCCTTCCGCTGCCACAGATGGTGGAGCAGCTCCTGCTCCCGGGCGACGAAGTCCGCGTCCACCGCGCCCCGGTGCGCCCGCTGCCGCAGGAACGCCAGCGACGTGGCGAACGACTGGTACTCGCCGACCTGGCGCGCGGCCCGCGAGCCATGGGCCGCGCGGGCGGCCCTCCGCGCGATCCGGCGGGCCCGCATCGAGGAGAGCGCGTGCGGCTCGGCCGGCGTCAGCCAGCCCGCCGCCACATACGGGGGCAGAAACGTCCGTACGGTCGCCAGCTCATTGCCGCGGGACCAGATCACCAGCCACACCAGCAGCCCGAACACCGGCACCATGAACATCGCGTACACCGCGAGGAACCCGAGGCCGCCGACGGTGGCGGAGCCGTTCCACACCGCGTGCAGCACCATGGCCGTCGCCAGCCCCGCCAGCGGCACCAGGACCCGGCGCACCCGCTGGCGGCGCGGGGTGAGCGCGGCGACGCCGAAGCCGAGGCCGGTGAGCGCGGTGAACAGGGGGTGGGCGAACGGCGACATCACGATGCGGACGAAGAACGTCGCCACCGTCACCGAGCGGATGCCGTCCGCGCCGGCCGCCTGGTCCTCCCCGAAGGCGTTGCCGAGATAGAGGATGTTCTCGGTGAACGCGAAGCCGGTGGCGGTGATCCCGGCGATGACGACACCGTCGATGATCCCGTCGAAGTCCCGGCGGCGGAAGAGGAAGAGCAGCAGCACGGCGGCGGCCTTGGCGCTCTCCTCCACCACCGGCGCGATCACCGTCGCGCCCCAGGTGTCGGCGTCCTCGGGCGAGGAGCCCACCACGGTGGTCGCCAGCCACTCGGTGGCGAAGCCGTTCGCGACGATCGCGACCAGCGTCGCCGCGCAGGCGCCCCAGGCGAAGGCGAACCACAGATTCCGCCAGGGCTCCGGCTCCACCCGGTCCAGCCAGCGGAACGCGGCGATCAGTAGCGGCACCGGCAGCACGGCCAGGCCGAGGCCCACGAGAAAGCCCTCGGTGCCCGTCTGGGCGCGGACCAGCGCGAGGATCACCAGGCCGGAGAGGGCGAGCAGGGCGACGATCGCCCCCGCGCGCAGCGCCTTGCTGTGCCACAGCGCGCGATACGGGCGGTAGCGCCACTGCGCGCGCGCCGGCACGGCCTCGAACTGCGGTCGCGGCTCATAGGCCGGGACCGGATGCGGCTGCGAGGACGGGGAGGGATGCACTCATCGACCCTAACGAGGCCGCGGGCCCGGTCGCGACGTGGTGAGATTCACGCACGGTGTTCGGGTGTGTTCGATGGGCTGACGGCGTGCGCGGGCGTACGACCCGGGGCGCGCGTACAAGTCCTTCGCGCAAGCCCTTCGCGCGGGCTCTCAGCGCCGGACGAAGAGCAGGTCGTTGACCTTGTGGCCCTTGGCCAGGCCCGCGCTCTCGAACTTCGTCATCGGGCGGAAGTCCGGGCGCGGGGCGTAGCCGCCGTCCGGCTGGGTGTTCTCCAGCTCCGGGCAGGCGGACAGCACCTCGAGCATCTGCTCGGCGTACGGCTCCCAGTCGGTGGCGCAGTGCACCAGCGCGCCCGGCTTCAGCCGGGTGACGGCCAGCTCGATGAACTCGGGCTGGATCAGCCGGCGCTTGTGGTGCCGCTTCTTCGGCCAGGGGTCCGGGAAGAAGACGCGCAGTCCGGAGAGGGAGCCGGGGGCGAGCATCTCGCGCAGCAGGATGATCGCGTCACCGTTGGCGACCCGGACGTTGTCGAGGCCCTTGCGCTCGGCCAGGTTGAGCAGATTGCCCTGGCCAGGGGTGTGCACATCGGCGGCGAGGATGCCCGTGCCGGGGTCGGCCGCGGCCATCTCGGCGGTGGCCTCGCCCATGCCGAAGCCGATCTCCAGGACCACGGGCAGGTCCGGCACGCCGAACAGCTCGCCCAGGTCCAGCCGGTGCCGGCCGTCGATGTCCAGACCCCACTTCGACCATAGCCGGCGCAGGGCCTCGCCCTGGCCGACGGTCACCCGGCCCCGGCGCGGCCGGAAGCTGCGGATGCGGCGCTCGTGGTGGGAGCCCGCGGGGTCGGCCGCGGGGCCCTCGGGGAAGAGCATCCGGCGGGGCTCGGCGGTGGCGCTCGGGGCGTCACCGTGACCGCCGCCGTGACCGTCGCCGAGCGGTCCGGCGGGCTCGGGCACGCGCGCCCGGCCGGCGGCCGAGGGCGCGGAGCCGGGGGCGGAGGGCGCGGGGGACTTCTCGGACTCAAGCACAGTGCCGCCAATTCTACGGCCCCGCGCGGAGCCGCCCCCAGGGCCGGAAGCCCCCTCGGGCGGGCCTGGAGACCCTGGTCTTCGCGGCCCGGCCCCGGGCTGGCGGGGGCCGGTGTCAGAGGGGGGGCCGGGCGTCAGAGGAGGGCCAGCGCCCGGCGCGCGACCTCCCTCCCGATCGGCAGCGACGCCGTCGCCGCCGGCGACGGAGCGTTCAGCACATGGACCACCCGCCCCGACCGCGCGAACGCGAAGTCGTCGACGAGCGTCCCGTCCGCCCGCACGGCCTGCGCCCGCACCCCCGAGGCCGCCCGCACCAGGTCCGCCTCCTCCACCTCCGGCAGGAGCCGGCGCACGGCGTCCGTGAAGGCCCGCCGGGAGAGGGAGCGGCGCAGCTCCCCCGCGCCGTACCGCCAGTGGCGCCGGGCCAGCCGCCATATGCCGGGGTGGGCGAGCGTGCCGCCCAGGTCGCGCGGGCGCACGGTCCGCCAGTGGTACCCCTCGCGGGCCAGCGCCGGCACCGCGTTGGGCCCGATGTGGACCGAGCCGTCGATGCCCCGGGTGAGATGGACCCCGAGGAAGGGGAACGCCGGGTCCGGCACGGGATAGACCAGCCCCCGCACCAGTTCCGCGCGCGAGGGCGCCAGCTCGTAGTACTCCCCCCGGAACGGCACGATCCGCAGCCCCGGCCGGTCGCCCGCCAGCCGTGCGACGCGGTCGGAGTGCAGCCCGGCGCAGTTCACCAGCGCCCGCCCGCGCAGCACGGCCCCGTCGGCCGTCCGGACCGCCACCGCCGAGGCGCGGCGGGCCACGGCCGTCACCTCGGAGCCGTACCGGATCTCGGCCCCCGCGTCCTCGGCGAGTCGGGCGAGCGTCGCCGCCACCGCCGAGAAGTCGCACACCCCCGTCGTCCCGACATGGATGGCGGCCAGGCCGCGCACATGCGGCTCGTACTCGGCTATCTGCGCCGGCCCCAGCTCCCGCACCGGAATGCCGTTCTCCCGGCCCCGCTGGACCAGCGCGTGCAGCCGGGGCAGCTCGGAGCGCTCGGTGGCGACGATCAACTTGCCGGTCACCCGATGGGGGAGGTCGTGCTCCACACAGAACTTCACGAGCTCGGCCGCGCCCTGCACCGCGAGGCGGGCCTTGAGGGAGCCCGGGGCGTAATAGATCCCGCTGTGGATCACACCGCTGTTCCGCCCCGTCTGATGCCGCGCGGGCCCGGACTCCTTCTCCAGCACGGTGACGCGCGTGCCGGGCGCGGCACGCGTGATCGCGTAGGCGGTGGACAGGCCGATGATCCCGCCCCCGATCACCAGCACATCGCCGGCGCCGTCGTACGTCACCGCTTCACCTCCCCACCCCCGGCCACCGGCACGACACCGGCGGTCACGCATCACCACTGACGATGATGCACCGCCCCACTGACAACGCCCGGCGGCCCGGAGCGGTGCCGGACGCGGGAGGGCCGGGGGATCGGCAATTCACGATCAAGAAATCCCCCCGCCCGGGGTATGGCCAAACCCGAACCCGTACGGATCACGTCCGCACCCGGCCCGTACGAATCACACCCGCGCCCCACCTCGTACGGCTCGCACCCCCGCCCGGCCCCGTACGCTCACGCCGGGGCGAACAGCAGCGGTCGCGCCCGCTCGCGCAGCTCCATGACGCGCGGCTCGTCCCCGTACGGCTCCAGCCGGTGCAGCAGATCGCGCACGTACTCGGTCGTCCGGGCCGAGGAGATCCGCCCGGCGACCTCCACCGCCCGGGCCCCCTGCGCGCAGGCCGCGTCGAGGTTCCCGGACTCCAGTTCGGCGACGGCGGACACGACGAGGCGCAGCCCGTGCGAGCGGACGAACTCCTCCGTCGGCTGCGACAGCGCCTGCTCGGTGAACCGCCTGACCTGCCGGGGCGCCTTGAGATCGCGATAGCACTCGGCCGCGTCCGCGCAGAACCGGTCGTAGGAGTAGAAGCCCAGCCAGGTGGGGTCGGGGTCGCCCTCGCGGGCCCGCTCCAGCCAGCTCTCGGCGGCCTTCAGCGCGCCCCCGGCGGCCTGGGAGTCGCTCGCCTTGGCGTGCGCGCGGGCCTCCACCAGCCGGAAGAAGCTCATGGTGCGGGCGGTGGCGAGGCCGCGGTTGCGCTCGATGGCGGCCTGGGCGAGGTCCACGCCCTCGTCGGCGAAGCCGCGATAGGTGGCCTGGAGGCTCATGGAGGCCAGCACATAGCCGCCGAGCGGCACATCGGCCGCGGCGCGGGCCAGGCGCAGGGCCTGGATGTAGTAGCGCTGGGCGGCCTCCTGCTGGCCGGTGTCGAAGGCCATCCAGCCGGCGAGCCGGGTGAGTTCGGCGGCGGCGCCGAACAGGGCGCGGCCGACCTCGTCGCTGTAGGAGCCGAGCAGCAGCGGCGCGGCGTCGACCCGCAGGCACTCGGGGACCATGGACGAACGCCAGTCCCCGCCGCCGTACTTGGAGTCCCAGCGGCGCGCGTCCTCCGCCGCTTCGCGCAGTTTCGTCACATCGCTGTGGCCGACCCGCTGGGGCGGCGCGTCCCCGCCGGAACCGTTCTGCTGGGCAGGCTCGGCGTCCTGGGCGGCGCGCCCCACCGCGCTGTCGGCCGGGGATATCAGCCAGCGGGACACGGGGGTGGCATAGGCGCTGACGGCGAACGAGCCCGCCAGGCTCTGCCAGATGCCGTTGCCACCGCGCCGCCCGGCCAGATCCAGGCGGTACAGCTCGGTCGCCGACTTGACGGCGGCGCCCACGTCGCGCGGGAAGGCGAGCCCCACCTCGGGAGCGGGGTCGGCGTCGGCCAGCCCGATCTCGTGCAGCGGGACGGGGCGGCCGAGCTTGCTGCCGATCGCGGCGGCGATCAGGTGGGGCGCGGCGCCCTGGGGGACCATGCCCTTGGACACCCAGCGGGCGACCGAGGTCTTGTCGTACCGAAGCGTCAACCCTCTTTGCGCGCCGAGGTCGTTGACCCTGCGCGCCAGCCCGGCGTTGCTGATCCCCGCGAGGGCGAGAACGGTGCCGAGCTTCTCGTTCGGCCCGCGTACCTCCCTGGACATGTCCACCCCTCGACACCCGACGGCCAACCCCGGCTTTGTGCGGGACACTCTCGTAAACCCAGCGTAGTTCGCCGCATCCCGACCGTTAAGGGGCGTTGTCCCGGATGGCGAGATTGTTGTCCGTACTGGCGTGCGGCGGGGAGATTCGTGCTCCGGTTGTGTGTGGCCGTGCGCCTGTCCGTGCGCTCTTACTGCGCCACTGCGGGAGCGCTTCCATGGGTGCTGCGTGGGTCGGCCCGCTGCACTGGAGCGAAGTGGGCTGGGGGACACCGCCGCCTCATTCCCCGCGGGCGGCGGAACGGTCCGGGGGGCGGTCGCCGCCTCCCGGACTGTGGTGTTGTGCGCTGATACGCCCGCACGGGGGTACGGCGGCAACTTGGCCGAAAAGCGGTGCGGGGAAGGGACGTTACGCCGCCGGGCCGCCCTGATCATCCCCGCCTTCCCGCCGTCTTTCGGACGTCTTGTGCCCGGCTCCCCTCCGGGCCGGATCGAGTCGCTCACGGGCCGGATCGAGCCGCGACCACTTGATCGTCGATGCCGATCGCCTTTGATCGTTCGGCGCGTTCGGTCCGTTCGGCCTGCTCGGTCGGTTCGCTCCGTTCGGCCTGCTCGGTCGGTTCGCTCCGTTCGGTCCGACCGGCCCGTTCGCCCGCCGGGGCCGGCTTCCTCCCCGGCCGCCCCTTCCGGTGCCCCCGCCGAGCCCCCTTCGGCCCGTTGTGCGCTCCCGGTCGCCGGGCGAGCCCCCGCCAAGGGCGTACTGCCGGAGCGCCCAAAGGCGTACGACATGTGCGAGTGCGCTCCCTTGTGCCCCTCCCGCGCGCCGTGGTCGTGGCAGCATGGTCCGTGACGGAGAGCACTTCGCGTCGGCGGAAGGCCACTTGGCGAGCGCATCCTGTGCGAGGCGCGGCCGGGTTCGATGCCGGAATCGACGGCTCGCTGTGCATGATGGCTGCTTACGTCCTGTTTGCCCACCCTGTGGAGGCGGCGATGCGGTGGTTGGTGGGGTGGAGCAGTGCCACCACGGGACCGGTCACCGCCGACGGCCGTACGGTCAACGACGAAGCCCGTACGGTCCAACCGGTCGGCTCCCAGTTGCTCTGGGCGGACCCCGACCCCCTGTGGGCCGTCGGCGACTGGCGGCCGGACGAGATCCGGGTCGTCCAGGCCGACGCCGGCACCCGCCTCGCCGTCCTCGGCCGCTGCGGCGCCTCCGACGAACAGCTGCGCGTCGGCCTGTTCGCCGCGCGCGGCGGCGCGCTGCGCCACCTCACCGCCTGGCCGGGCAGCTACACCGCCGTGGTCCAGGTCGGCCGCCGCATCACGGTCACCGCCGACCTCGCCGGCGCCCGGCCCGTCTTCCACACCCCGTGGCGGGGCGGCACCGCCTACGCCACCGCGGCCCTGCCCCTCGCCGACCTCGTCGAGGCCCAGCTCGACATCGCCCACCTCGCCGCGCTGCTCGCCTGCCCCGACTCCCCGGAGGCCCTGGGCGACGCCACGCCGTACGCCGGCGTCCGGCGCGTGCCGCCCGGCCACGCGCTGATCCTGCGCGACGGGACCCGCGAGGTCACCGGCTACGAGCCCACCGCCTCCCTCGCCGTCGCCGCCCCCCGCCTGGACGCGGCCCAGGCCGTCGAGGGCGTGCGCGACGCGCTCGTCGACGCCGTACGCGCCCGGCTCGCCGCGCCCCGCCACGCGCCCCTGCCGGAGCCCGACCCCGGGCCCGTGCCGGGGATGGGGCCCGCCGACCGGCGGGCGGCCCGGGGCGCGCCCGCGCCCGGGGTCGGCGCCGACCTCTCCGGCGGCAGCGCCTCCGCCACGCTCGCGCTCCTCGCCGCCGGGCTGCCCGGGGTGCCGGGGGTGCCCCTGGGCCACGGCGGCACCGCGGGCGAGCGGCTGCTCGCCGTCACCTTCAACGACCTCAGCGACCTCGGCCCCGGCTTCCGCCCCGCGGCCGACGGCGGCGCCGGCTCCGCCTACGGGGCGGGGCCCGCCGGCGCCGCCGACCGCGAGGCGGAGCTGGAGCGGGCGCGCGGCATCGCCGCCAACCCCCGGCTGCGCCATGTGGTCGTCGCCGCCGGGGAGGAGGCCCTGCCCTTCGCCGACCTCGACCTGCTGCCGCTCACCGACGAGCCGGGCCCCGCGCTGACCACCGCCGCCCGGCACCGCCGCCGACTGGCCGCCGGCAGCGCGGACCACCTCGTCGGGCACGGCGCCCGGCAGGTCCTCGACGCCCACCCCGCGCGCCTCGCCGATCTGCTGATGGACCGGCAGCGCCGCCGGCTGCTGCGGCCCGTGGCGGCCCTGGCCAAAGCCGACGGGCCCTCGGCCCACTCCCTGTTCGTGCCGTTCACCGTCTATCGCGCCGCCCGCCGGCTGGCCCGCACGCCGTACTGCGAGGGCCTGCGGGAGGCGGCCGCCCGGCTGCTCGAACGGCGCTTCGACGACGGTCCGGGCGGCTTCGGCGGCCCCGGCGGCGGCCACGGCCCTGGCGCGGCCGGCGGCTTCCGGGGCCAAGGCGACGCGGGGGACCCGTGGGGCGACGGTGGCGCGGGCGCGGGCGCGTCCGGCGCGGTCGGGGGAGCGGTGTTCGCCTCGCTCGCGGCCCTGGCGTGGTGCCGGCCCGGGCCCGCGGCCCGCTGGCTGACGGGCGAGGCACTGGCTGAAGTATCGGTTCGGCTGCAGGAGGCGGCGCTGCGGCCGGAGCCGCTGGAGCGGCCGGGCGAGCGGCGGGCACGGGCCGCGCTCGTCCGCCACGCCGCCGACTACCGCGTCTTCGAGCAGGCCGCGGAGGTACGCAGCCAGCGGCTCCACGCGCCCTTCCTCGACAACCAGGTCGTACGGGCCTGCCGCGCCCTGCCGGAGGCGCTCCGTGTGCAGCCGGGGGCGCGCGCCTCAGTACTGCGCGCCGTCCTGGCGGGGGCGGGCGTACGGGACCTGCCGGCCGGCTGGGGCGCGACCTCCCAGGCCCCGCAGCTGGCCGCCGCCCGCGCCGGGCTGCGCGCGGTGCTCCACGACCTCGTCTCCCTCTTCGAGGCACCGCTGCTCGCGGACGCGGGGCTGATCGAGGCCCGGGTGGTGCGCCGCGCGCTGCGGTCGGCGGCGGAGGGGGCGCCGGTGCCGCTGGACGGGCTGGCGGAGCTGGTGTCGACGGAGGTGTGGCTGCGGAGGCTGCTCGCGCGGCGCGGCACGTGCTGGACGGGCGAGGCGGCGCCCCGCCAGCGGGCGGTGGCGGGCGGAGTGAGCCGCCGCCCAGCGCTCTGACCCCCCCGGAGACCGTGGGGACCGCCGGCGCCTTCGCCGGCGCCCGGTGGCCTTTTCCTCGGTGGGGTCAGCCGCAGTGGACGCGCGCCCGTGCCCAGTTCGCCACGCCGATGACCGCCCCGGGCTCGCCCGGCTCGACCACCAGACGGAGGACCCGCCGCCCCACCAGCGGCACCCGCACCGGGATCGCCGGGTCGGACCCGCGCAGCACGGGCGAGCGCCACAGCCGCACCCCGTCCGCGTACACGGAGAACCGCATCGCGCCGATGCCCAGCGTCATGTCGTC
>NZ_JBPQTV010000262.1:0-9098 GCF_051386515.1 Streptomyces sp. URMC 123
GGGCCCGGGGGGGGGGCGGGCGTGGTCAGCAGCTCCCAGAAGGCGCGGACGCCCCGGGCCCGACGGCGGGCCCGGCGGCGGCACGCTCGACGACATCGCCGTGGACGCCGCCCGCTTCGGGGTGCCGCCGGTGCAGGCGCGGTCCATGGCCCGGATGCAGATGCTCATGCTGGAGGCCGCCCGGCAGTGCCTGGACGACGCGGGCCACCTCCGGCGGCCCCTGCCGGCCGAGCGCACCGACGTCATCGCGGGCACCTGCTTCGGGCTGGACCGCCAGTACGCCAACGCGCTGCGGATCGAGGCCGCCTCGTACGCGCGGGAGCTGGAGCGGGCCGCCCTCGCCGCGGACCGCCCCGAGTCGCGGCGCGGCGCCCGGACCGCCGCCGGGGAACTGCGGGAGCTGCTCACCCGCCGCCTGGGCGCCTCCCCGCACGACCGGGTCGGCGAGATGGCCAGCACCATCCCCGCGCGGATCGCCACCGCCTTCCGGCTGGGCGGCCGGACCCTGGCGCTGGAGTCGGCGGAGGCCACCTCGTTCCTCGCCCTCTGGCACGCCGTCCACCACCTGCGCGCCGGGGTGTCCGACGCCGTGCTGGTGGTGGCCGGGCAGCGCCACGACGGCCCGGTGCTCGCCCGCGCCCTGGCCGCCAAGGGGCTGATCGCGCCGGACGCGGTGCCCTTCGCCGCGGCGGGCGGGGGCTTCGCCCTGGGCGAGGGGGTGGGGGCGCTGCTGCTCAAGCGGCTGTCCTCGGCCGTCCGGGACGGCGACCGGGTCTACGCCTCGATCCTGGAGTGCGCGGTGCGGCACGACGCCCGGCCGGGCGTCTTCCGCTACTCGACCTCGGCCGGGCACCGCGCGGAGGTGGCCGCGGCCTGCTACCGGGCGGCGGCCGTGCCGGCGCGCTCCGTGCAGTACGTGGAGTGCGCGGGCTCCGGCGTCGCCCGCGAGACCGAGGCGGAACTCGACGCGCTCGCGACCCTGTTCGCCGGCGCCGAACCGGCCTCGGTGGCCCTCGGCAGCGTCCGCGACCGGCTGGGCAACACCGTCGCCAACGCCGGTCTCGCGGCCGTCACCAAGGTGGCCCTGGCCCTGCACCACCGCACCCTGCCGCCGCAGTGGGCCCCGGCGCGCGGGGAGGAGTGCGCCGCGCTGTCCCGGGCGCCGTTCCGGCTGCCCCGGACGGCCGAGCCCTGGCGGCCCGGCCGGCGCGACGGCTCCCGGCGGGCCGCGGTCCTCGGCTCGTCGGTCACCGGCACGCTCTGCCATCTGGTGCTGGAGGAGTACGACTCGGCCCGCTCGGCGTACCCCGGGGCGCACGCGCCCAAGCGGTCCGGGGCCGCGCTGCCGGCCCGCACCCCGGAGCCGATCGCCGTGGTGGGACTGGGCGGCCGGTTCGCCGGCGCGGCGGACGCGGACGGCTTCTGGCGGGCCATCTGGGCCCGCCGCACGGGCATCGGCCCGCTGCCGGCCGCGCTGCTGGACCGGGACCTCCTCTACCGGCCCGGCGAGTTGAGCCTCACCCACAGCTACACCGACCAGGGCGCCGCCGTGCCCGCGCCGCAGGCGCCCCCGCCCGAGGCGCGGATGACGCCGCTGCGCCACGAACTGCTGGACGGGGCGCAGCGGCTGGCCCTCGCGGTCGCCGCCGAGACCCTGCGCTCCGCGGGGTGGGCGCCGGCCCCGCGGCCCGCCGGTTCGGGGCCGGTCCCGCCGTCCCCCGCCGGGCCCGGCCGCCGGGGGCTGATCGCCATCGGCAGCACCCTGGCGCTGTCCCGGGACCGCGAACTCGGCGCCCGGCTCGCGCTCGGGGAGCTGGAGGCCGCCGTGGCGGAGCTGGCGGCCTTCAAGCAGGTGCCGGCCGACGACCTGGCGGCCGTGCTCGACCGGGCGCGCGAGCGCCACGGACCGCCGCCCGGCCCCGCCGAGCGGCTCTCGCCGGCGCTGTTCGACGGCTGTCTGGCGAGCGGCACGGCGGCCCTGATCGCGGGCGAGTTCGGCCTGGACGCCGTGCCGGTGGCCGTCGAGGCGGCCTGTGCCTCGTCACTGGCCGCGCTGGACCTGGCGATGGGCGCGCTGCGCGCGGGCGCGGTGGACTTCGCGCTGGCCGGCGGGGTGGAGATGGCGTGCAACGCCCGGGACCTGGTGCTGTGTTCGGCGCTGGGGCTGCTCTCGCACACCCGGATCGCGCCGTTCGACGCCGCCGCCGACGGCTTCACCCCGGGCGACGGCTGCGGCCTGTTCCTCCTCAAGCGCCTCGGTGACGCGCGCCGCGCCGGGGACACGGTGTACGGGCTGCTGCGGGGCATCGGGGCCTCCAACGACGCCAAGTCGCTGATCGCCCCCGACGTGGCGGGGCAGGTGCGGGCGATGCGCCAGGCGTTCGAGCAGGTCGACTTCGCGCCGGCGGACGTGGACTACCTGGAGGCGCACGGTACCGGCACCCGGGTCGGCGACCGGGTCGAGATCGCCGCCGCGGCCCGGGTCTACGGCGACGGGCGGCACCGGCCCCTGGGGATCGGCTCGGCCAAGTCCTTCGTCGGCCACACCTTCGCCGCCGCGGGCGCCGCGGGGCTGCTGCGCACGCTCCTGGCGATGCGGGCCCGCACCGTGCCGCCCACCCTCGCGCCGACCACCCTCAACCCGGCGCTGGAGCTGCACGCCATCCCCGCCGTGATCCCCACGGAGCTGTCGCCCTGGACCACCGCCCCCGGACGGCCGCGGCGGGCCGGCGTCAGCTCGTTCGGCACCGGCGGCATCAACTACCACCTGCTCGTCGAGGAGCCCACGCCATGAACTTCGACTTCGACGCGGACACCGAGGAGATGCGGGCCATGGTGCTCGGCTTCGCCCGGCGCGAGCTGGCCCCCGCCCCCACCGCCGCCGGGGAGTTCGACGCGGCGGACTTCCGGCGCCGCTGGCGCCTCGCGGGCCGGCAGGGGCTGGTCGGCAGCGCCGTGCCGAGCGCGTACGGCGGCAGCGGGCTGACCGCCGTGGCCGCCGCGGCCATGATGGAGGCGCTGGGCCAGGGCTGCCCCGACACCGGCTTCGCCTTCTCCGTCGGGGCGCATCTGTTCGCCGGCCTGATGCCCATCGTGGAGTTCGGCACGGAGGAGCAGAAGCGGCGCTGGCTGCCCGCGCTCTGCTCGGGCGAGCGGATCGCGGCCCACGCCATCACCGAGCCGGAGGCCGGCTCGGACGCCCTGAACCTGCGCGCCCACGCCGAGCGCCGGGGCGACGGGTACGTGCTCAGCGGCGACAAGTGCTTCACCACCAACGCGCCCGTCGCGGACGTCTTCCTGATCCAGGCGGCCACCGCCCCCGGCGGCGGCTTCTTCGGGCTCACCGCCTTCGTCGTCCCCGCCGACACCCCCGGCCTGCGGGTGGGCCCCCGCCACGACAAGACGGGGCTGCGCGGCTCCCCGATGGCGGACGTCTCCCTCCAGGGCTGCCACGTGCCCGCCGACGCGGTGCTGGGCGCCGAGGGCGCGGGGGCCAGCGTGTTCTCCGCCTCCATGAAGTGGGAGCGCACCTGTCTGTTCGCCGCCTATCTCGGGGCGATGCGGCGGGTGGTGGACGCCACCGTCGCGTACGCGGGCGAGCGCCGCCAGTTCGGCTCGGCGATCGGCGGCTTCCAGGCCGTCAGCCATCGCATCGTGGACATGACGCTGCGCCTGGAGGCGGCCCGGCTGCTGCTCTACCGGGCCGCCGACGGCCTGGCCCGCGGCAGCGAGGACGAGATCGCCCCCGCCCTCGCGAAGATCGCGGTCAGCGAGGCGGCGGTGCGGGTGGGGCTGGACGCGGTGCAGCTCCTGGGCGCCCTCGGGGTCGTCGGCGGCGGGGACGCGGAGGCGCTGCTGCGCGACGCGCTGCCGGCGCGGATCTTCTCCGGCACGAACGAGATCCAGCGCAACAACGTCGCGCGGGCGCTCGGCCTGGGCCGCCGACCCGCGGGGGCGGCCGCGCGACCGCGCCGACCGGGCGCGGCCGCCCGTCACTGAGGGCCGCTGACCGGCCGGCGGCCGTACGAGCCCGGCACCGCGGCAGGCCGGCGCCGTACGAGCCTCCCCCGCCGCACGGGCCGCGGCGCCGTGCGGAATACGCGCGTCCGCTTCGATCGGAGGAGCAGCATGGAGACCATCGTCCACCGCATCCGGCTCAACCCCGGGGTGCCGCCCGAGCGCTTCGAGCGGTGGGTGCGGGACGTCGACTACGCCACCTGCCCCGAACTCCCCAGCGTGCGTGCCTTCCGGGTGCTCCGGGTCCCGGACCGGCCCCCGGCCGGCTGCCACTACATCGAGGTCATCGAGGTGACGAGCCAGGCCGACTTCGCGCGCGACATGCTGACGCCGCCCTTCCGCCGGCTGGTGGCCGACTTCGAACAGCTCGCCTCGGTCGTGGACGAGCTGTCGGGCGAACGCGTCGGCGAGGGCTACACGGCGGACTGACCCGGCTCTCGGGGCGCACGTGCCGGAGGCACAGCCGCACCGTTGCCCCCGGGCGCGGCACGGAGAAGGATCTGGTGACTCACGCACTCCGGTCCCCCGTACCCGCGCGCTCTCCCCGAGGACAGGTCATGAACCTCCGTACGGACACGCTCCCGGCCGGCACGCCCCGCACCGGCTCCCCCTCCGCGAACCGCGCCGCCCCGGGGGTCCGCCTCGCGGCGGACCCCGGTCACGGGCACGGCCCGCAACGGACGCCTCCGGCCACCCGCCCCTCGCCGGACGAGGTGCTCGGGGAGGCGGAGGAGTTCCTGTGCGGACTCCACCACGAGCACCCCGACCAGCCGCGCCCCCTCCGCGCCCGGCTCGCCGAGGTCCGCGCCGAGGTGGCCGCCACCGGCACCTATCGGCACACCCCGGCGGAGCTGACGTACGGCGCCCGCGTCGCCTGGCGCAACAGCAGCCGCTGCATCGGCCGGCTGTACTGGAACAGCCTGCGCGTCCTCGACCGTCGCGACGCCACCCGCCCGGCGGAGATCCACGCCCATCTGCTGGACCACCTGAGGCGGGCCACCAACGGCGGCCGCGTCCGCCCGCTGATATCCGTCTTCGCCCCGGAGACCCCCGAGCGGCCCGCGCCGCGCGTCTGGAACGACCAGCTGATCCGGTACGCGGGGCACCGCGGGGACGACGGCGGCGTCGTCGGGGACGCGGGGTACGCCGACTTCACCGACGCCGTCCGCGCCCTGGGCTGGACCGGCTCCGGCGGCCCCTTCGACGTGCTGCCGCTGGTCATCGAGGCCGCCGACGGCGTGCCGCGGCTCTTCGACGTCCCCCGGGAGCTGGTGCTGGAGGTCCCGCTGTACCACCCCGACCACGCCTGGTTCGCCGATCTCGGGCTGCGCTGGCACGCCGTGCCCGCCATCTCCAACATGCGGCTGCGGATCGGCGGCGTCGACTACCCCCTGGCGCCCTTCAACGGCTGGTACATGGGCACCGAGATCGGCGCCCGCAACCTCGTGGACCCCGACCGCTACGACCTGCTGCCCACCGTCGCCCGCCGGCTGGGCCTGGACACCGGCAGCGAGGCGACGCTCTGGCGGGACCGGGCCCTGGTGGAGCTGAACGTGGCCGTGCTGCACTCCTTCCGGCGGGCCGGCGTGCGCATCAGCGACCACCACACCGAGTCCCGCCGCTTCCTGGCCCATCTCGCCCGGGAGGAGCGGGAGGGGCGGACCGTGCCCGCGGACTGGAGCTGGATCGTGCCGCCGGTGTCCGGCGGGATCACCCCGGTGTTCCACCGCTACTACGACTGGGCCGATCAGCGCCCCAACTTCTATCTCGACGACCGCGCCAGGGAGCTGGGCCGCGGCCACTGCCCGCACGGGGCCCGCGCCGCGAACGGCCCCCGGGAGGGCGGCACCTGCCCCCGGGGCGACGGCGCCTGAGAGCGGCGGCGACCGAGAGCAGGGGCGCCGGGGAACGCGTCGGAATTCGTCGCGGAAAAAGACAGCAGCATACCGGTTCCCGGCCGCTCCGGCGGAGCGTACCGCAAACCTTTCTCGCCGTCCGTCACAGCGGAGATACGCTACGTCATTGCCGAAAGCCGCACCGTCGGTAGTCGCCCTGCCCGGCGTCCGGCCCGCCCCCAGCGGCGGGAGGGCGCCGCGACATGCGCGGCAAGGCGCCGTACCGGGAGGGAACACGTAGTGATGGATCGCGTCGGCACCCCGCCGACAGGAGCGCGCGCAGGGCAGGACCGAGGCGTCCGGACGCCCTCGAGGACTCTGGAACGAGAGAGTGAGATCATCGCGGCGAAGGCGGCGCTGGACCGCGTCGGCGGCGGGGCCGGCGACGGCGGCGGCCCGGCCGCCCCGCGCGGCGGGCTGCTGGCGTACACCGGGCCGGCCGGCGCCGGGAAGACGACCCTGCTCGCCGAGGTGCGCCTCCTCGCCGCCGAGCGGGGGTGCACCACGCTCGTGGCCCGCGGTGGCGAACAGGAGCGCGGCGCCGCGTTCCACGTGGTGCGCCAGCTCCTCCAGCCACTGCTGGCGTCGATCGGCGAGGCCGAGCGCGCCGAGGTGCTGGGCGCCTGGCAGCGCATCATCGGCCCCTGTCTGGGGCTGTGTCCGCCGGCGGAGGGCGCGGCGCCCGACCCGCAGGGCGTGCGGGACGGCCTGGACTGGGTGGTCACCAATGTGGCCGTCACCCGGGGCCCGCTGGTCCTGATGCTCGACGACGCGCACTGGGCGGACCAGGAGTCCCTGGCGTGGCTCACGTCCTTCGTCGGCCGCGTGGAGGAGCTGCCGGTCCTGGTCATCGTGGCCTACCGGCCGGACGAACTCCCGGACGCGGCCGCGGGGTTCGGCGCCATAGTGGACCGCAATCGGGTGCGGCCGCTGGACCTCGCCCCGCTGAGCCCGGTCGCGGTGTCCGAGCTGGTGCGGTGGTCCCTGTGCCCGGGCGCCGACGCCACGGTCAACGGCGCGGGCGGCACGGGCGGCACCGAGGGCGCGGAGGGCACCGGCAGCGGCAGCGGCGAGGGTGCCGGCGGGTGCCCCGGGGCGAGCGGCGCCGGCCCCGAGGCCGAGGAGGGCTTCAGCCACGAGGTGTGGCTGCTGACCGGCGGCAACCCCTTCGAGGCCGTCGAGCTGATCGCCAAGGCGCGCGAGCGCGGCATGGCCCCGACCGACGAGAACGCCCCGCTGCTGCGGGACATGGCCGCCTCCGCCCGGGGCAGTGGCGTGCTGGACCGGCTCGACCAGCTCGGCACCGGCGACGTCCGGCTGGCCTGGGCGGTCGCCGTGCTCGGCGCCGAGGCCTCGCCCGCGCTCGCCGCCTCGCTGGCGGGCATGGGCCCGGCGGAGGCCGCCGACTCGATGGAGCGGCTGCGCGCCGCCCGCATCCTGCACAGCGGCGGGGCGCTGGAGTTCTCCCACCCGCTGATCGCCACGGCCGTCTACCGGGCGATCCCGGCCGCCGTGCGGGTCGCACTGCACGGCAAGGCCGCCTGGGAGCTCATCGAGGGCGGCCACGGCCCGGCGGCGGCCGCCCGGCATCTGCTGGAGACGCATCCGGAGGGCGACGAGTGGGTCGCCCGGCAGTTGCAGGAGGCGGCCCGCGAGTATCTGCGCACGGGCGCGCCCGACGCCGCCCGCCGCTGTCTGGAGCGGGCCCTGCGGGAGCCCCCGCCGCCCGCCCTGCGCGCCTCCGTCCTCTACGAACTGGGCGCTCCCGCGCTGCTGATGGACCCGGCGGCCACGGTCAACCACCTGCGGGCCGCGCTGGAGGAGCCCGACATCGACCCGGCCATGCGGGAGGGCGTCGTCATCCGGCTGGCCCGCTCCCTGGCCCACTGCGACCAGGTGCCCGAGGCGGCGAGCGTGCTCGCGCGGGAGGCCCGCCGGGCGACCGACTCCCGGGTGCGGCTGCGGATGCACACCGAGCACTTCATGCGGGCGGCCTTCACCGCCGAGGAGGACGGCGCCCCGGCCCGCTCCCGGCGGCTGGCGCAGCTCGCCCAGCGGCTCACCGGCCGGGACCTCACCGAGCGGTACGCGCTCGGGCTGCGGGGCTGGGACGCGGTGGTGCGCGGCGAGCCGGCCGAGACGGCCCTGGAGTACGCGGAGCGGGCGCTGGGCCCGGGGCTGAGCTGGGTGGACGACAACTGGGGCTTCGAGGTCCCGGCGCTGATCGGGCTCACCTTTCTGTACTGCGACCGGCCGGACCGGGCCGAGGAGCTCTTCACCGAGGGCATCTCCGAGTTCGAGCGGCACGCCTGGCGCGGCGCCCATCTGGCCTTCGGCTACACGCTGCTGGGCTACATCCGCTTCCGCAGCGGGCGGCTGACCGACGCGGAGGACTTCGTCCGCGCGGGGCTGGGCCTCGCCGAGCGGGTCGGCCCCGGCACGCCCGGCCAGTGGTACGCGGTCGGGGCGCTGATCGAGATCCTGCTGGCGCGCGGCCAGACGGACGCGGCGGAGGAACTGGCCGTCCGCTACGGCTTCGGCAAGCCGTTCCCGTCCGCCGTGACCATTCCCAACGCCCAGGTGGTGCTCGGCACGCTGCGGCTGGCGCAGGGCAGGCTCAAGGAGGCGGCGGAGGAGCTGTCCGAGGTGGGGCACCGCCTCGATGTGCGCGGCATGCACCACCCGCTCTGGTGCCCCTGGATGCCGCAGCTGGCGCTCGCCCTGGAGAACGCCGACCCGCGGCGGGCCCTGGAGCTGGCCGAGGAGGCGGTGCGGCGGGCCGAGCGGGTGGGCACCGACTCCGCGCTGGGGCGCACCCTGCATGTGCTCGCCCGGATCAGCGAGGGACCCGAACGGGTGAGTCTGCTGCACCGCGCGGTCACCCATCTGGAAAAGTCCCCGGCGACGTACGAGCTCGCGGACGCGCTGGTGGACCTCGGGGTGCTGCTGCGCCGCACCGGGCGGCTCCAGCAGGCCGCGGACCACCTCTACCGCGGAGTGGAGGTCGCCACGCCGTGCGGTGCCGAGGCCGTGGTGGCCCGGGCCCGCGGCGAGCTGGTCGCGGCCGGGCTGCGGCCGCGCCGCCTGGGAGTGGTGCGGTGACGGGCCGTTCGGCGCGCGAGGGGGCGCGCGGAGGGCGTTCGGCCCTCCGGCGCCCGCCCGCACGGTGGCGCCCGCCCCACGGGG
>NZ_JBPQTV010000263.1:0-9093 GCF_051386515.1 Streptomyces sp. URMC 123
GTCCCTGCCTCCGTTTCCGCCGCCGCCCCCGTCCCCGCCCTGCTCGTCCCGGACGGGGGCGGCGAGGGCGACGAGGGCAAGGCGTCCGGCCGGCCGGACCCCTCGGGAGACGACGCCGAGGGTACGGGGGCGGGGTTCGTGGCCGTCTTCGCCGTGCTGCTCCCCCTGCTGGCCGGCACCGCCGCCGTGATCTTCCTGCTGGTCGGCTATCTGCTCCGGGCGGTCAGCCCGGACGAGCCGGTGGCGGACCCGATGATCAGCGCCGGCTGGATCTTCGCAGCACTGGCGGCGGCGGGCGCCGTCGCCGCGATGGCCGGCCTGCTGCTCACGGCCCTGCGCAATGACGCGAGCGCCGTACGGGGTCCCGAGCCGGCCGCCGAGGAGCCGGTTCCCGACGAGGTGGCGCTGGCCAAGGAGGCCTGGCGCGGGGCGCTGCTGGAGCGCGGGGTGCTGCCGTTCCTCCGCGAGGCGCTGGCGGACCCGGAGCGGGGCACCGGCAAGGCCGCGCACGAGTCGGCCGAGCCGACCCGGAACGGCCGCCCGGCCGAGCCCGGATTCACCGGCCAGACGCCCCACCTGGGCTATTCGCGGCCGGGGTTCAGCAGCCCGGCCACCGATGTCCACGGGCCCGACGCGGGCGGCGCGCGCCCCAGCTACACCCGACCCGACTACACGAGCCCCGAGTTCGGCAGCCCGGACCGCCACCCGGACTGAGGAGCCCGGGCGCCGGCGCTCCGGGGGCCGATTCCCGTGAGAACCGGCCTGTTCGGTCGACGAACCGGCCCGCGACTCCCCCCATGAGGTCGCGGGTCGGTTCGTGGCTCTCGTCGCTCTCGTCGGCCGGCTCAGTCCGCCAGCGGGAGGTAGACGCGATTGCCCGCGGCGGCGAATTCCTCGGATTTGGCGGCCATGCCGGCCTCGATCTCCTCGGACGTGGCGCCGTGTTCGCGGCGAATGTCCTGGGAGATCTTCATCGAACAGAATTTCGGCCCGCACATGGAGCAGAAATGGGCCGTCTTCGCCGGCTCCGCGGGGAGGGTCTCGTCGTGGAAGGCGCGGGCCGTGTCCGGGTCGAGGGCCAGGTTGAACTGGTCCTCCCAGCGGAATTCGAAGCGCGCGTCGGAGAGCGCGTCGTCCCATTCCTGCGCGCCCGGGTGGCCCTTGGCCAGGTCCGCGGCGTGGGCGGAGATCTTGTAGGTGATCACGCCCGTCTTGACGTCGTCGCGGTTGGGCAGGCCCAGGTGTTCCTTGGGGGTGACGTAGCAGAGCATCGCCGTGCCCCACCAGCCGATCATCGCCGCGCCGATGCCGGAGGTGATGTGGTCGTAGCCCGGCGCCACGTCCGTGGTCAGGGGGCCGAGGGTGTAGAACGGCGCCTCCTCGCAGATCTCCTGCTGGAGGTCGATGTTCTCCTTGATCTTGTGCATCGGGACATGGCCCGGGCCCTCGATCATGGTCTGCACGTGGTGCCGCTTGGCGATCCGGTTCAGCTCGCCGAGGGTCTTCAGCTCCGCGAACTGGGCCTCGTCGTTGGCGTCGGCGATCGAGCCGGGGCGCAGGCCGTCACCGAGGGAGAAGGTGACGTCGTAGGCCGCGAGGATCTCGCAGAGCTCCTCGAAGTTCTCGTAGAGGAACGACTCCTTGTGGTGGGCCAGGCACCACGCGGCCATGATGGAGCCGCCGCGCGAGACGATGCCGGTCTTGCGGCGGGCGGTCAGCGGCACATAGCGCAGCAGCACGCCGGCGTGGACCGTCATGTAGTCGACGCCCTGCTCGGCCTGCTCGATGACCGTGTCCTTGTAGATCTCCCAGGTCAGCTCCTCGGCCCTGCCGTCGACCTTCTCCAGCGCCTGGTAGAGGGGGACGGTGCCGATGGGGACGGGGGAGTTGCGCAGCACCCACTCGCGGGTGGTGTGGATGTTCCGGCCGGTGGAGAGGTCCATGACCGTGTCCGCGCCCCAGCGGGTCGCCCAGGTCATCTTCTCCACCTCCTCCTCGATGGAGGAGGTGACCGCGGAGTTGCCGATGTTGGCGTTGACCTTCACCAGGAACCGCTTGCCGATGATCATCGGCTCGATCTCCGGGTGGTTCACATTGGCCGGCAGCACCGCCCGCCCGGCCGCGATCTCCTCGCGGACCACCTCGGGCTCGACGTTCTCGCGGAGCGCGACGAACTCCATCTCGGGGGTGATCTCCCCGCGCCGGGCGTAGGCGAGCTGGGTCACCGCCTGTCCGTCGCGCCCGCGCCGGGGCAGCCGGGGCCGGCCGGGGAAGACCGCGTCGAGGTTGCGCAGGCCCCCGCGGGGCGAGGTGTGCTTGATGCCGTCGTCCTCGGGGCGGACCGGGCGGCCCGCGTACTCCTCGGTGTCGCCCCGGCCGATGATCCAGTTCTCCCGCAGGGGCGTGAGCCCGCGGCGCACATCCGTCCGGATGTTCGGGTCGGTGTACGGGCCGGAGGTGTCGTAGAGCGTCACGCTGCGGCCGTTGGTGAGGTGCACCTGACGGACCGGCACCTGGAGGTCGGGGCGCGATCCGGTGATGTACGCCTTGTGCCAGCCGACGGTCGTGGTCGTGCCGTCCGCGACAGCGCCGTTCTGTGTGCCGTCCGCCGCATCGGAGGCAGGCGTGTGTGCATCCTGAAGGGTCATCTCAGACCTACTCCCTACGCCGGCATTACCCGGTAACAGGTTCGGCGGTCGGCGCAGCTTTCGTCCGTACGGCCGTCGGCCAACGGTCCTTCAGCGCCCTCTCAGCCCGCTGCTGCGAGCTCCCGCGATTGCAAAGGTGCCCCCACGTTAGCCGCCCCCCGGCCGCGCTGAACAGGGGGCCCGCACCGTTCTTGCGATGATCGGTCGGTGAGCCCTACGCCCGAGCCCTCCGCGCACCACCACGACGACGGCCGGAACCACGGCCCCCACCATGGCCCGAGCCCCGGTCCAGGCCCAGGCCCGATCCCCGGCCCCGGACTTGCCCATGGCCACGGCCACAGTCACAGCCACGGTCCCGTCCCGCCCGTCTCACGACACCTTCGCAAAGTCATCGCGGCGGTGCTCATCCCGTTCGCCACCGCCGTGGTCGTCGGCATGGTGGTGCTCTGGCCGGGCGGCGCGCCCGAGCACGAGCGCACCGGCGTCGGCTTCGACCGGCAGACCGAGCAGGCCACCGTCGTCCGGGTGGAGAAGGTCGACTGCCGGGAGGTCAACGCCCAGCGGCCGCAGGCGCAGCCGGGCAACGGCCAGGGCGGCTCGGGCGGGCGCCCGGGCGCGGCCGGGAACGACGACTGCGAGCGGGCCACCGTCGAGGTCTCCACCGGCCCGGAGAAGGGCCGCACCTTCACCGAGATCGTCCAGCCGGACGCGCCGCGGCGGCTGAAGGACGGCCAGGGGGTGGTCGTGGCGTACGCGCCCGACGCGCCGCGCGAGCTCCAGTTCTCCGTCATCGACGTGGACCGGGAGTTCCCGATGGCCCTGCTGGCCGGGGTGTTCGCGCTGGCCGTGGTCGCCGTGGGCCGGCTGCGCGGGCTCTTCGCGCTGATCGCGCTGGCCGTCAGCTTCGCCGTGCTGACGCTGTTCATCCTGCCCGCGATCCTGCACGGGTCCAATCCGCTCGCCGTCGCCGTGGTCGGCGCCAGCGTGATCATGCTGACCGCGCTCTACATGTGCCACGGGCTCAACGCCCGTACGTCGGTCGCGGTGCTCGGCACGCTGATCTCGCTGCTGCTCATCGGGCTGCTGGGCTCGATCTTCATCGGCTGGGCCTCGCTCACCGGCAACACCTCGGACGAGACCGGGCTGATCCACGGCCTCTACCCGGACATCGAGATGAGCGGTCTGCTGCTGGCCGGCGTCATCATCGGCTCGCTGGGCGTGCTGGACGACGTGACGGTCACCCAGACGTCCGCCGTCTGGGAGCTGAAGCAGGCGGACCCGTCGATGACGGCGCGCCAGCTGTACCGGGCGGGCCTGCGGATCGGCCGGGACCACATCGCCTCGGTGGTCAACACCCTGGTGCTGGCCTACGCGGGCGCGGCGCTGCCGCTGCTGCTGCTCTTCTCCATCGCCCGCAGCAGCGTGGGGATGGTGGCCAACAGCGAGCTGGTCGCGGAGGAGATCGTACGGACGCTGGTGGGCAGCATCGGGCTCGTCGCCTCGGTGCCGGTGACGACGGCGCTGGCGGCGCTGGTCGTCTCGGCGGACCGGGGCCGGGGCGAGGCGCCGGACACGGGCGGTGGCCCGGGCGGTACGGGGCCGGCTCCCGCCGGGCGGGGCGTGCTGGGCGGTCGGGGCCGGCGCCGCAAGCGCTGACGGGCGGCCGGGGCCGGTGCCGTACGACCGTGGCCGGGCCGCCGTCGTCACCGCGGACGGGCGGCCGGGGCGAGGCGCCGTACGACCGGGCCGGCGGGCCCCCCACCCCTCGCGGCTACCAGTCGCCCTTGGACGAGGACGCCGTCCCCTTCACCTTCCGCACCACGTAGACCACCGCCGCCACCAGCGCCACGAACACCAGTGCCTTGAAGAGCAGGCCGATCAGGAAGGTCAGCGCGCTGGTGATGAGCCCGCCGAAGACCACGATCGCGATGATCGGCACCGCCACCCACTTCACCCACCACGGAAGGCCGGTGTAGATCTCCTTGACTGCCATGGTCGTCCCCGCTTTCGCCGTCGCCGGCTCTCGTCGTGCCGTCCCGGCGGGCCCGGCTCCTTGTCGCCGCGCTCCCGCCGACTTCGATGCTAGGCGCACGAACACCGCGTCCGGCCTGCTCGGAGCCCCTGTCCGCCCCTGACCCGTCCCCTACGGGACCGGCCGGTCGCGGGTCAGCTCTCAGGCGGAGAGAACACCACCAGGACCCGCAGGTCCTCGCTGATGTGGTGGAACTTGTGGGCCACCCCGGCGGGCACGTACACCACGCTGCCACGCGCCACCTGGGTCGTCTCCATGCCCACGGTGATCGAGGCCCGCCCGCTGACCACGAAGTACACCTCGTCCTGGCCGTGCGGCTGCTGGGGGTCGGACGCGCCCGCGTCGAGGGCGTAGAGCCCGACGGACATGTTCCGCTCCCGCAGGAACTGCAGATACGCGCCGTCGTTGGCGGCTCGTTCCGCCTCCAGCTCGTCCAGCCGGAACGCCTTCATCCCTGGCCCACCCCTCATGGCGACTTTCGTCGTCGATCGATCCGTTCTGCCACGATCTCACCATGAAGAGTTTCGTAGTCAAGACGATCGCCAACGCGGTGGCTCTGGGGGTGGCCACCTGGCTGCTGTCCGACATCGAGCTGACCGGCACGAGCACCGGGCGGAAGGTGCTCACCCTGATCCTCGTCGCCCTGGTCTTCGGGGTGGTGAACTTCCTGGTCAAGCCGGTGGTGAAGCTGCTGTCGTTCCCCCTGTTCGTGCTGACGCTGGGCCTGTTCACGCTGGTCGTCAACGCGCTGATGCTGCTGCTGACGTCCTGGCTGGCGGGCCGGCTGGACCTGTCCTTCCATGTGGACGGCTTCTGGACGGCCGTGCTCGGCGGCCTGATCATCAGCATCGTCTCCTGGGCCGTGAACATGGCCATGCCCGACGACAAGGACTGACGAGGTACGCCCCATGGACGCGCAGGCCCCCGGGAACCCGGACCGCCCCGACGCCCCGGACCGCGGCGGGAACCCCGGCCGCCCGGGCGACCACGACCGCCTCGGCGACGGCACCCGCGTCGTACGGGCCGGGCTGCCCGAGCCCGTACCCCACCGGCCCGCCCTGCCCGGGCCGGTCTTCGCCGCGCACTACCACCTGCCCGGCGACCCGGTGGGCCCGTACACCTACGGCCGGGAGCAGAACCCGACCTGGACGCTGCTCGAACGCGCGATCAGCGAGCTGGAGTCGCCGGGCGAGGACTGCGACACGACCGTCTTCGCCTCCGGCATGGCCGCGATCAGCGCGGTGCTCCTCTCCCAGGTGCGGGCCGGTGACGCGGTGGTGCTCCCCGACGACGGCTACCAGGCGCTGGCCCTGGTCCGGGAGCGGCTGACGGCGTACGGGGTGGAGGTGCGGACCGCGCCCACCGCGGGGGACGCGCAGGCCGCCCTGCTCCCGGGAGCGCGGCTGCTGTGGCTGGAGACGCCCTGCAACCCCGGTCTGGACGTGTGCGACATCCGCCGGCTGGTGGCCGCCGCCCGCGCCGAGGGCGCGCTGGTCGCCGTGGACAACACCCTGGCCACCCCGCTGGGCCAGCGCCCGCTGGAACTGGGCGCCGACTTCTCGGTGTCCAGCGGCACCAAGGCGCTCACCGGGCACGGCGATGTGCTGCTGGGCCATGTGAGCTGTCGCGCGCCGGAGCTGACGGCGGCCGTACGGCAGTGGCGCAGGACCGCGGGGGCCGTGCCGGGGCCGATGGAGTCCTGGCTCGCCCACCGCTCGCTGGCCACGCTGCGGCTGCGGGTGGACCAGCAGGCCGCGGGCGCGCTGGCCCTGGCCCGGGCGCTGCGGGAGCGGCCGGAGGTGACCGGGGTGCGCCACCCCGGGCTGCCGGACGATCCGGCGCACGCGGTGGCCCGGCGGCAGATGCGCGCCGGGCGGTACGGCTGCGTGGTGTCCTTCACGCTGCCGGACCGCGCCCACGCCGAGCGGTTCCTCGGCGCGCTGCGGCTGGTGGACGAGGCGACGAGCTTCGGCGGGGTCCGCTCCACTGCGGAGCGCCGGGGGCGCTGGGGCGGGGACGCGGTCCCGGAGGGCTTCATCCGGTTCTCGGTGGGCGTGGAGGACCCGGCGGACCTGGTCGCGGACGTGCGGCGGGCGCTCGACGCGGCGGGCTGACCGGCGTCCGACCGGCGGAGCCCCGGCCGTCCACGGCGGCCGGGACACGGGCACGAGAAGGGCAATTGGCCCCACGCGAGGGAAGGGCGGCTCGAGCCTCCCCCCTCATGGCTCGAGCCGCCCTGGCTCACCTCGCGCCCCCGCCGCGCACGGGCGACGGACGCGCGAATGACCGCTCGAACAAGGCTAGTTGACTCAGCGTCAGTGTCCAATCACAGTAGCGACACAGACCTATCGACAAATTTATAGTTGCCCACGGGGAGGCAGCGGGGGCGAGGGGAGAACGCATGGATCTGGCCCTGCTCCGCACCTTTGTCACCGTGCACCGAGCCGGGTCGTTCACCCGCGCCGCCGCGCTGCTGGGGCTCTCCCAGCCCGCGGTCACGAGCCAGATAAGGGCTCTGGAGCGGCAGTTGGGGCGCCCGCTGTTCCTGCGCCAGGCGCGCGGGGTCACCCCCACCACCCTCGGCGACGAGCTGGCGCACAAGGTCGCCCCGCACCTCGACGCCCTGGTGAAGATCACCGAGTCGGGGCTCGACGTGCCGGCCGCGCCCCGTACGCTCCACCTCTCCGGCCCGCCCGAGTTCACGTCCGTGCGCGCGCTGCCCGCGCTCACCCCGCTCGTGGCCCAGGGCCTGGCCGTGCGGGCCTCCTTCGGCAGCGCCGAGGAGACGCTGGACGGGCTGGCCGCCGGCCACTGCGACCTCGGCATCGCCACGGCCCGGCCGCGCGGCGGGCTGCTCTCCTCGACGCCGCTGTGCGACGAGGAGCACGTGCTGGTCGCGGCGCCCCGCTGGGCGGCCCGGCTGGGCGCGGCGGGCGGCTGGCCCCGGGCCGGGGCGGGCGGCCGCTGGCAGCGGGCCGGGGCGGTCGCCGGCTCGGAACCGGGCCCGGCGTACGAGGCGCCGCCGCCGATGCTGGAGCACGTCCCCATCGTGGAGGTGCACGAGAGCCTGCCGCTGGTCTCCCGCTACTGGGCGGCCGTCTTCGACGCCAAGCCCGCGGCGGCCGGCACGGTCGTCGCCCCGGATCTGCGGGCGGTCCTCGGCTGTACGGTGGCGGGCGCCGGGCTCGCCGTCCTGCCACGCTATCTGTGCGAGGACGCGCTCGACACGGGCGAGCTGGTCACGCTGCTCGATCCGCCGGTGCCGCCGCTGCGCACGTACTTCCTGGTCGTACGGGCCGGGACGCTCTCCCTGCCGCACATCTCCCGGCCGCACGAGTGGCTGTTGCGGGCGGCGGTCGACTGGTGAGGCACCGGCGGCCGCCCGGCGAGGGCCTGCGGCCGGCGGTCGCCCGGCACCGTGCGGCGGTCGTACGGGCGGTCCGGCGGTCGTACGGGGCCGCCCGGCGGTCGTACGGGAAAGGGGCGCCGGACCCAGCGGATCGTCCCGCTCCGGTTTCAGCCACCCCGGAACGGGCCACATCTCTCCCATGACCGGCACTTCCGATGGCCCCGGCGCGCCGGGGCCGCCCCCCACCGCCCCGAGGCCCGTGGTCAAGCGCACCGCCCGCGCGATTCTGCTCGACGGTGACGATCTGCTGCTGATCAAGCGGACCAAGCCCGGCCACCCGCCGTACTGGATCACGCCGGGCGGCGGCGTGGAGCCGGGCGACGCCACGGTCGTCGACGCCCTCCACCGCGAGGTGGACGAGGAACTGGGCGCGAAGGTCACCGATGTGGTTCCCGTCTTCGTCGACACCGTGGAGCACATCGCGGAGGGCGGGGTCATCGGGGTCAAGGTGCAGCACTTCTTCGTCTGCCGGCTGGAGTCCATGGACCCCGCCCGCCGCCACGGCCCGGAGGTCGAGGAGCCGTGCGGCGAGTACGAGATCGTACGGGTGCCGTTCACGCGGGTGGGGCTGGCCTCGGTGGAGGTCGTCCCGCTGTCGCTGCGGCACTATCTGGACGCGAACATCGAGGGCGTGCGGGCGATGCACGCCCCCGATCTCGGCTGACCGCGCCCGCGTCCGGGGCCCGCGCGGCCGCTCAGCCGCCCGCCGCGACCAGCTCCTCCAGCGCGTCGTGGCGAATGCGCTCCGACGGGATGCCGATGCCGACGAGCGTGTCCACCCCGCTGCGGATGAGTCCGGGCGGCCCGGACAGATAGGCGTCGTACGCGTTCCAGGGCCCGTAGCGCTGTACGGCCTCGGGGAGTTGGCCGCTGAGGCTGCCGGGGGCGCCGCCGCCGGGGCCCTCGTGGCCGGCCGGCCCGTCGATGACCGGGCGCACCGACAGCCACGGGTGCGAGCGCGCCATCTTCAGCATGGTGTCGATGTCGTACAGGTCGTGGCCGCT
>NZ_JBPQTV010000264.1:0-9032 GCF_051386515.1 Streptomyces sp. URMC 123
CTGCTGCTGCCCGCCGGACGGCGAGCCGTCGGCGGGCAGCAGCAGCCGCAGCAGTTCGAGCCGGTCCTCGGGCTCCAGGGCCAGCCGGGTCCAGAACCAGGGCCCGAAGTCGTCGAGGCCCACCCGTTCGAAGCCACCGACCGCCGCCGCGCGCGCCGTGATCCGTTCGGCGAGCCGGCGCAGCACGCCCAGATACGCGCCGGCGTCGGGCACCCGCAGCAGGACCTCGCCGAGGAGATGCGACGCCCACCAGTGGGCGCTGCGCTCCCCGGGGGAGGGGCTCGGCCCGTCCGTCGCCCCGGAGTCGAGGCGGGGCCCGGCGGATTCCGGGAGGGCCGGGCTGCGCTCCCCGGCCGCGGGGGCCGGCCCCCGCCGCGCGCCGGCCGTGCGGGGCGCGGGCACGGAGCCGGGCGCGGCGCTCCGGGAGGGGCCGCGGCCCCCGTCCATCCGCACGGTGCGCAGGTCGTCCCCGCGGCGGCAGCCCGGGAGGGTGGCCACGCTGGCGGTGGAGGACGCGCTCCAGTACGGGGACACCTCGCCGCGCCGGCGGCGCCGGGCCGGGGAGCGGCCGGGCCGGGGCACGGCAGCGGCGGCCACGGAGCCGGGCCGGGCGGGCCGCTCGGACACGTCCTGCTCCGAGGGGCCGTCCGCGGGCTCCGGCCCGTCGGTGAGCTCCGACGCGTCGGCGGCGTCCGGGCCATGAGAGGCGTCCGCGTCATGGGGGGCGTCCGTGTCATGAGAGGCGTCGGGGCCGTGGGGGGTGCGGCCGTACTGATCGAAGCACGCGTCCGGGTCGGTGCCGTACGCCTCCGGCGGCCCCCCGGGTCCTTCCCCGCCGTCCGCGCCGGCCCTCGGCGCCGGGAGTTCCAGCGGGGACGGGCCGGTCCTGCGGAGGAACCAGGGCTCGCCGATCTCCTCGGTGTCCTCGGGCAGTTCCAGCTCCGGGGCAGCGGCCGCCGCCGGGCCACCGCTGCCCGCGCCCCCACTGTCCTCGCCGCCGCTGCCGCCGGGCGGGCCGGCCTCGATCGGCGCCCGGCAGGCGACGTACGAGGTGGTGGCCTCGGCCGGGGCGGACCACCAGGAGGCGGTGGCAACGGCCTGCCCGGGGCCGGCGTCGGACTCCGGCGCCTCGTCGGGGTCGTCGGGGTCGTCGGTCCAGGCGGCGAAGGGCTTGGGGTGGTCGTCGCCCACGGCGCGGTAGGCGCGGGCCGGGTCGGGGGGCTCCTGGGACCACAGCGGTGCGGGGCCCGTCCAGTCGGCCGCCCCGGCCCAGGGGGCTTCGGCGCCGTCCTCCGCCGCGCCGACGGCCTGCCGCGACCCGGTGTCCGCCCCCGGCTCCCCCGGGGCCGGAGGACCGCCGGCGGGCGTGCGGGGCTCCCCGGTCAGGGGGTCGTACGAGAGCGCGTCGTACGGGAGGTCGTACGGGTGCCGGCCGTACGGCGCGGGGGCGCCGGGGTCCGGGGCCGTCTCGTCCGGCCAGTCGGGGACCGGCTCGCCCTCCTCGGCGGCGCCGGCCGGGGCAACGACGTCCGACGGCCATCCGCCGCCCGCCGCCCCACCGTCCGGCGGCGCACCGGGACCCGTGTCCTCCGGCCCCGCGGGTGACCGTACGGCGCCGTCCCACTCCGCCTCGCCCCGTACGGCCGCGCCCTCACTCCGTACTGCCGGACCCTCGCCCCGTACTGCCGGACCCTCCGACAGGGCGTGCTCGCCGCTCTCCGGAAGGGCGCCGCTCGCGCCGTCCGGGGCCGGTGCGCGGGCCGCCAGCGAGTCCACGGCCTCGACCAGGCCGTCCAGCCGGCGGGCCAGCGCCGCCGGGCCCGCCTGGCGGCCCAACAGCAGAAGGGACTGGACGACCGGTCCGATGCGATAGCGGGGCACCGGCAGCGGGGTGGCGCTCGGCGCCGGCGGTGGCGGCACATGGCCGCCCAGCCCCGGCACGGCCGGGCCACCGGCCCGCGACGGCAGCCGCACCGGCGGGTCCTGCCCCTCGCCCGACTCCTCGTCGGCCTCCACCCACCGGTGCACCAGCGCGTGCAGCGCCGCGTCCGGATCGAGGTGCACCCCCTGGAGCCAGTCGGCGAACTCCTCGTGGGCGAAGCGGTAGCCGGCGCCGGCCGGGACCAGCAGCCCCTCGGTGAGCACGGCGGAGGCCCAGCCGGAGCGCCAGGGGAAGACCTCCTCGAACGACTCGCGGTCCAGTTCCCCCTGGCCGGGGCCGAGGCAGCGCCGCGCGGCCTCGTGGACCTGCCCCGCGACCCGCGCGGCCAGCCGGCGCACGGCCGTGCCGCGCAGCGGAGGCCGCTCCACGGCGGCGAGCCGCACGGCGATCCGCAGGCACATCAGGTCGAGGTGGGCCCCGAAGACGTCCGCCCGGCCGGGCGGGCCGCCGGGCGCGGCGGGGCGGGGCCCCACGGGCTCGCACGCGGCGTCCCGGCCGGCCTCGGGAATGCCGTCGTCCGGCGCGGCCTCGGCGGCGGCGCCCGCCGCCTCCTGCTGCTCCGGGCGGGCGTCGGGGAGCGCGGCGCGCACCTCGGCGAGCAGCCGCAGGGCCAGCGGGTGGTCGGCGTCGGCGGGGCTCAGGGCGTCGTCGGGGATGCCGTAGCGCGCCCTGGCCCGGGCCGCCTGGCGGGCCGGCAGGGGGCCCAGCCGTACGCACGGGGGCAGCGCCCGCCCCGGGTGGTCCCCGGGGCGGGCGGCGCGCCAGCGGTCGGCCTCCTCCGCCTCGCGGGACCGGCCGCGCGGGGCGTACAGCGCCGCCTCGGGGAAGAGCGCCCCGCCCTCCTCCCAGAACTCGCGCCGGCAGGCGAGCACCAGCCGCGCGCCGGCCTCCCGCAGCCACTGGGCCGTGCCCTCCGCCCAGTCGGCCAGCCGGTGGGCGAGCAGCGGGGGCATCTCCTCGGGGCCGTCCAGCAGGACGAGCAGCGGGCGGCCGGCCTCCCGAGCCAGATAGGCGACCTCCTCGGGGCTGGCGTCCCGCCCGTCCGCGCCCGGGAGCGCGGCGTCGACCGCGCTCGTCGTCCCCACGGAGGCCGCGACGATCCGGCCGGCGGAGCGCAGGGCGCGGGCCACCGCGTCGGCCACGCTCTCGTCGCCGACGCGCAGGTCCGCGCCGCGCAGCCACACGGTGGGGGCGGGCTCGGCGCCCCGCGCCCGGCGCGCGGCCAGCGCGCTCAGCTCGGTGGTGCGCCCGGAGCCCGGGTCGCCGACGAGCCCGAGGACGCGGTCGGCGCCCTCCGGGTCGAGCGGCGGGTCGAGGAAGGCGCGGAACTCCTCGGCGGTGTCGGGCCGCTCCACCGGCTCCCGCCAGGCCCGGGCGCCGCTCGCCGAGCCGACCGTGGTGCCGGTGAGCTGGAGGGCGCCGGCGAGGTTGAGGTCGCGGCCGTAGGCGGGCACCGTGGCGGCGTTGCGCGCCAGGAGCGCGGCCAGCGGCCCGCCGTGGTCCAGCGCGGCCAGGGTGCGCAGCGGTACGGCGTAGCCGTCGGCCTCGCGCCCCGAGTGCAGCGCGGTGCCCAGCACGGCCAGGACGGCGCCGGTCTCGGCGTCGAGCACCGGGCCGCCGGTCACCTGCGCGCCCAGGCGCAGGGCGTCGCTCTCGGTGGCGTCCACCGCCAGCTCCAGCGCCTCGCCCAGGAGGTGGAAGCGGTCGGTGGCGGTGTAGGTGACGGCGGTGACGGTGCCCGTCACCTCGGCGTCCAGCCAGTCGCGGCCGCGCAGCCGCACCGGGGTGCCCGCCGCGACGGCCAGCCGGGCGGCGACGGGCAGCGGCGGGACGGTCAGGCCCTCGGTGCGGACGAAGGCGAGATCGAACTCGGGCAGGGCCTTGATGGCGTCGGCCTCGATCAGGAAGGTCTCGTCGCCGGGGGCGTGCAGCACCAGACGCGACAGCCCGTCGACGGCTTCGTGGCTGGTCACCAGGGTGCCGTGGGCGTCCGCCAGAAAGCCGGTGCCGCGCGGCCGGCCGGCGAGGTCGCTGATGCGGATCAGCGCGGCCTCGGCCTCGACGGCCCCCGCCCTGCCCTGCCCCCTGCCCGCACCTCTGCCCGCGGTTCTGCCCGTGCCTCTGCCCTGGGGGGCCGATCGGCGCGAGCGCCCGCCCTGCGCCTCGGTACGGGAGTTCCCCTCCGAGGCAGGGCGCGCCCCGGCCCGTTGAGGACCTCCACCCGCCATGTACCGAACCTCCTGCCACGGCCCCGTAGCCCGTCGCTCGCATCTCGACCGTAGGCGGATGGTGATCAGCAGGACAGTTCCGGAAACGAACGCGCCCCCTCGCACACCCGTCATTCACTTCGAGCGCCTGCCCATTGGGGTGAATCCGATGGACGGAGTGGATAGCGGGGGCATGGGAGGGGGCAGAAGGAAACCCCGCGCCTCGGGCGCGGGGTTTCCCGGGAAAGCGGCCGGGCAGGGGGTCCGGCGACAAGCGGCGGCGGCGCGGCGCCACCTGGTCAGGCGAAGACCGCCACGCTCTTCGCCTTGCCCTCCGACTCCTCGACCAGCGCCAGAAAGCGCCCGTCGGGGTCGAAGACGGCGATCGGCCCGGTCACGCCCAGTCCGGGCGCGGCCAGCCGGACGCCATTCGACAGCAGCCGTGCCTGCTTCTCGTCGACGTCCCAGCGGGGGAACGCCGCCGCCGCGGCCTCGGCGATGGGCAGCACGGCGAGCTCCTGCTGGATCTCGTCCAGCGTGCGCGCCGCGTCCAGGCCGTACGGGCCGACCCGGGTGCGGCGCAGGGCCGTCAGATGCCCGCCGACGCCCAGACCGGCACCGAGATCGCGGGCCAGGGCCCGGATGTAGGTGCCGGAGGAGCAGACCACGGTGACGTCGAGGTCGAGCACCGGGGTGCCGTCCTCGGCCGTCGTGCCGCGCGCCTCGTCGATCACGAAGGAGGAGACGGTGACCGGCCGGGCGGCCAGTTCGAACTCCTCGCCCTCGCGGACCCGCGAGTAGGACCGCTTGCCGTCGATCTTGATGGCGCTGACCTTCGACGGGACCTGCATGATGTCGCCGGTCAGCGCGGCGACGCCGGCCTCGATGGCGTCCCTGGAGAGCTCGTCGGCCGCCACCGAGGCGGTGATCTCGCCCTCCGCGTCGTCCGTGACGGTGGTCTGGCCGAGCCGGATCGTGGCCCGGTACTCCTTCTCGGTCAGGGCCAGGTGCCCCAGGAGCCGGGTGGCCTTCTCGACGCCCAGCACCAGCACGCCGGTGGCCATGGGGTCGAGCGTGCCGGCGTGCCCGATCCGGCGGGTGCGGGCGATGCCGCGCATCTTCGCGACGACGTCGTGCGAGGTGAAGCCGGACGGCTTGTCGACGATGATCAAGCCGTCCGGCCCGGTTGCCTTGCGCTTCATGCCTCGGAGCCGGCCTCGTCCTCGTCACCGGGCTTGCGGTAGGGGTCCGCCTCGCCCGCGTAGTTCGCGCCCGCGGCGCTCTCGCGGACCTGGGCGTCGGCCTCCTTCGCCCGGGCGAGGAGGTCGTCGATGGTCCGGGCGTTGTCCGGCAGGGCGTCGGGCACGAACGTCAGGGACGGGGTGAAGCGCACCCCGGTCTGGCGTCCGACCTCGGTCCGCAGCACGCCCTTGGCGCTCTCCAGCGCCGCGGCCGAGGCGGCCCGCTCCTCGTCGTCCCCGAAGACCGTGTAGAAGACGGTCGCCTCCCGCAGGTCACCGGTGACGCGGGTGTCCGTGATGGTCACGTAGCCGAGCCGGGGGTCCTTGATCCGCCGTTGCAGGGTTTCCGCGACCACGACCCGAATCCGGTCCGCCAGCTTGCGCGCTCGCGCGGTGTCGGTCACTGGTCCGTCTCCTTCTTGTCTTCCACCATCATGCTTCGCTCGGCGCCGACGCGCTCAACCGTGTCCACGGCCGTGGGCGGCCGCAGGGGCGCCCGCTCAGTCATCGTCGCCGTGGAACCGCCGCCGTACGGACAGCAGCTCCACTTCCGGCCGGGCGGCGACCCATCGCTCGCACCGGTCCAGTACATCCGTCAGATGCCCCGCGTCACCGGAAACCATCGCCAGGCCGATCTCGGCCCTGCGGTAGAGGTCCTGGTCACCGACCTCCGCCGCGCTCACCGCGTAGCGGCGTTGCAGCTCGGCGACGATGGGGCGGACGACGGAGCGTTTCTCCTTCAACGACCGCACGTCGCCGAGGAGCAGGTCAAAGGACAGCGTCCCTACATACATGCCGTACGGGTCATGCCACCCGTGGGGCCTCGAAGTCCAGGTCCGCGCGGCCGGCCGGGCACGCCGCCGCGCTCCGCCAAACCGTACACGCAACGGCCGGGGCCGATCGACGGAAATATCTTCCGCCGACCGGCCCCGTCCGGATGGGAACGATCAGCCGCGAGGCTTCTCGCGCATCTCGTAGGTCGCGATGACGTCGTCGACCTTGATGTCGTTGAAGTTGCCGAGGTTGATACCGCCCTCGAACCCTTCGCGGATCTCGGTGACGTCGTCCTTGAAGCGACGCAGGCCCTCGATGTTGAGGTTCTCCGCCACGACCTTGCCGTCGCGGATGAGGCGGGCCTTGGTGTTCCGCTTGACCTCGCCGGAGCGGATGATGACACCCGCGATGTTGCCGAGCTTGGACGAGCGGAAGACCTCGCGGATCTCCGCGGTGCCGAGCTCGACCTCCTCGTACTCCGGCTTGAGCATGCCCTTGAGGGCCGCCTCGATCTCCTCGATCACCTGGTAGATGACCGAGTAGTAGCGGACGTCCACGCCCTCGCGCTCGGCCATCTGCGTGGCACGCCCCTCGGCGCGCACGTTGAAGCCGATGACGATGGCGTCGGAGCCGGTCGCCAGGTCGATGTCGGTCTCGGTGACCGCACCGACACCGCGGTGCAGCACGCGCAGGTCGACCTCTTCGCCGACGTCGAGCTGGAGCAGCGAGGACTCGAGAGCCTCCACCGAACCGGACGCGTCGCCCTTGATGATGAGGTTGAGCTGCTGGACCTCGCCGGCCTTGAGCACCTTGTCGAGGTCCTCGAGGGACACCCGGCGGGTGCGCTTGGCGAAGGCGGCGTTGCGCTCGCGCGCCGCGCGCTTCTCGGCGATCTGGCGGGCCGTACGGTCCTCGTCCACCACCAGGAAGTTGTCGCCGGCGCCCGGGACGTTGGTCAGTCCCAGCACCAGGACGGGGGTCGACGGACCCGCTTCCTCGATGGTGTTGCCCGTGTCGTCGTGCATGGCACGGACGCGGCCGTAGGCGTCGCCGACGACCATGGTGTCGCCGACCCGCAGGGTGCCGCGCTGGACCAGCACGGTGGCCACGGCGCCGCGGCCGCGGTCGAGGTGGGCCTCGATCGCGATGCCCTGCGCGTCCTGGTTGGGGTTGGCCCGCAGGTCGAGCGAGGCGTCCGCGGTGAGGACCACGGCCTCCAGCAGGGAGTCGATGTTGAGACCCTGCTTGGCGGAGATGTCGACGAACATGGTGTCGCCGCCGTACTCCTCGGCCACCAGGCCGTACTCGGTCAGCTGACCGCGCACCTTGGTCGGGTCGGCACCCTCGACGTCGATCTTGTTGACCGCGACGACGATCGGCACATCCGCGGCCTTGGCGTGGTTGAGCGCCTCGACCGTCTGCGGCATGACACCGTCGTTGGCCGCGACCACCAGGATCGCGATGTCGGTGGACTTGGCACCGCGGGCACGCATGGCGGTGAACGCCTCGTGACCCGGGGTGTCAATGAAGGTGATCTTCCGGTCCTCGCCGTTGACCTCGGTCGAGACCTGGTACGCACCGATGTGCTGGGTGATACCGCCGGCCTCGCCCGCGACCACGTTGGTCTTCCGGATGGCGTCGAGCAGTCGCGTCTTACCGTGGTCGACGTGACCCATGACGGTCACCACCGGCGGCCGCGCGACCAGGAACTCCTCGCCGCCCTCGTCCTCGCCGAACTCGATGTCGAAGGACTCGAGCAGCTCGCGGTCCTCCTCCTCCGGGCTGACGATCTCGATGTGGTAGTTCATCTCGTCGGCGAGCAGCTGGAGCGTGTCGTCGGAGACGGACTGGGTCGCGGTGACCATCTCGCCCAGGTTGAACATCACCTGGACCAGCGACGCCGGGTTGGCGTTGATCTTCTCCGCGAAGTCGGTGAGCGAGGCACCCCGCGACAGCCGGACGGTCTGTCCGTTGCCGCGCGGCAGCATCACGCCGCCGATCGACGGGGCCTGCATGGCCTCGTACTCCTGGCGCCGCTGCCGCTTCGACTTGCGGCCACGGCGGGCCGGGCCGCCGGGACGGCCGAAGGCGCCCTGCGTGCCACCACGGGCACCGGGACCGCCGGGACGGCCACCGAAGCCGGGACGGCCACCGCCGCCACCGCCGAAGCCACCGCCGCCACCGGGGCCACCGCCACCGGGACGACCGGCGAAGCCGCCGCCACCACCGGGACGGCCACCGCCGCCACCGGGACGGCCGGCGAAGCCGCCACCGCCACCGGGACGACCGGCACCGCCGCCGGGACGGCCGGCGCCACCGGGGCCGCGACCGCCGCCACCGGGGCCCGGACGCGGGCCGGCGGCCGGACGCTGCGGCATCATGCCCGGGTTCGGGCGGTTGCCCGCGGGGCCGCCACCGGGGCGGGGACCGCCCTGGGCGCCCTGCGGACGAGGCATGCCACCGGGGGTCGGCCGAGCGCCGCCCGGAGCCTGCGGGCGCGGGCCGGGCTGGCCGGGCGCCTGCGGACGCGGACCGCCGGGGCCGCCCTGGGCGGCGCCGGGGCGCGGCGCGCCACCGGGACGGGGCGCCTGCGGGCGCGCCATGCCGGTGGAGCCACCGGAGGTGAAGGGGTTGTTGCCCGGACGGGGACCGGCCGGACGGCCGCCGGGGCGCGGGGCGCCCTGACGCTCGCCACCGGGGCGCTGGCCGCCGGGGCGCGCGCCCTCGGCGCGACCCTGGCCGGAAGCGGCCGGACGGGCACCCGGACGCGGACCCTGGGCCGCGGCGGGCTTCGGCGCCGCCGGGGGCGCGGTGAACTCGGGCGCCGCCGGGGCGGGGGCCGCGGGAGCCGCAGGACCGGGCTTGGGG
>NZ_JBPQTV010000265.1:0-8990 GCF_051386515.1 Streptomyces sp. URMC 123
CTGCAGGGGGGACCCTGTGGGAGAGTAGGACGCCGCCGAACAATTTTTAGCCTCAGTCCCCTGAACCCTTGTGGTTCAGGGGACTGAGGCATTTTTGCGTTCAGGAGCCTTTATATCGGGGCTTTCACGCGATGCGGTCCAGATCGGCGAGCGTGACCAGCCCCCGTAAAGGCTCACCTCGTAGAAACCGCTCCACCTCCGCCACCGCGTGGTCGCCGAGCCGTCGTCGTTCGCTGCCCTGGGCACCCGCGAGGTGCGGGGTGATCAGCACATTCGGCAACGAGAACAGCGGATGTCCCGGAGGCAGGGGCTCGGGTGACGTCACGTCGAGGCAGGCGTTCAACCGGCCCGCCGCACAGGCCCGGGTAAGGGCCTCCGTGTCGATGAGAGAGCCCCGTGCGGTGTTGATCAGCGTGGCGCCGTCCGGGAGCAGGGCCAGCCGTTCCGCGTTCAGCAGGTGGGTGGTCTCCGGCAGCGCCGGCGCGTGGACGCTGACGATGCTGCTCCGGCGGCACAGATCGTCCAGCGGCACCCAGGTGCAGCCGAGTTCGGCCGCGCCGGCCGCCGTCATATGCGGGTCGGCGAGCAGCACCCGATAGCCGGCGTCGGAGGCCGTCAGCCGCGAGATGACCCGTCTGCCGGTGCGGGAGGCGCCGATGACGCCGATCGTGCGGCCGTCGGCCCCCTCCCGCTCCTCCGCGGCCGGCCAGCCGGAGCCGGCGTAGTCGGCCGCCGCCGGCAGCGCGCGCTTCGACGCCAGCTGAATGAGCGCGTGGGCGAAGTCCGCCACCGGACCGGCGTTGGCCTCGGCCGCGGACGAGACCACGAGCCCCCGGTCCCAGACGGCCCCGGTGAGGTGGTGCTTGACCGACCCGGCCGCGTGGAACACCGCCCGCAGTTCTGGCGCGGAGTCGAGGACGGCGGCATCCAGCGGTGGACAGCCCCATCCGGTGATCAGTAGTTCTGCGCGAGCCAGGGGTGGGGGAGCGGTGCTCAGCAGCGCGGGCGGGATGTCGGCGGCCAGATCGACCACCGTACGGAGGCGCCGACGGGTTCCCTCCGTCAGTACTGCGTGCGCGGCGTCCCCGCCCATGCAGATCACCGCGGTCGGACGGTCGGACGGCACGGATCACCACCTTCCCACCATGGGTCGGGCGCCGGGCTCGACGGTGCACCGGCTCGTCGGCCCGTTCGCTGGCCCGGACGGTAGGGGCACCCGGCCACCCAGGTCAACGCTGCCTGCCCCCGGGTCGACAAATGCCCTTGCGCCACCGCCCGCGAGCCCCGGAGGATCGAGAAATGAGCTACGAGATCCGGACCGTTGGGGCCGAGGAGTGGGCAGAGCTGAAGGCCCTGCGGCTGACCGCGCTGCGGGACCCGGTCGCCCGCGTCGCCTTCATCGAGTCCTACGACAACGTCCACGGGCGTGCCGACGAGTTCTGGCAGGCCAGGGCCGTCCCACTCGCCGAGGGAGGGGGCGCCACCAGCCTGGTGGCCGTGGACTCCGACGGCACCTGGGTCGCGATGCTCACCATCCTGGACGAGACCCGGGACCGTACGGTGCTCGCCGGCGAGAGCACGGACGGAACGCGGGGCACCGAGGGGACGCAGGACACCGACGGGACGGGCTCCGGCGGGGCCGGTTCGGCCGGGCAGGAGGCCGTACTGCCGCAGACGCACATCGTGGGCGTCTACGTCCTCCCCGAGCACCGGGGGACGGGCGCGGCCGAGCTGCTGCTGCGCGGGGCCGTCGAGTGGTCCTGGGAGAACACCGCTGCGCGGCGGGTCCGCCTGTGGGTGCACGGGGACAATCCGCGAGCGTTCGCCTTCTACACGCGCCTGGGTTTCACCAAGACGGGTGAAACGGCGGCCTTTCCGCCGATGCCGGAGGAGACGGAGTACGAACTGGTGCTGCCGCGACCGGAGTCGGCGTCTCCGCTCGCGTCCTGATCGCGGCCTCCGAGAGGCCCCCCGCCGCCCTAGGGAGCGAAGGGACGGTGCGGCCAGCGGGCGCGGGCCTGCTCCTCGGAGCGCAGCAGCGCCAGCAGCGGCAGGCCCTGCTCCGCGCCTGCCGCCAGCAGCTCGGGGAACTGGGGGAACGGGGCCACGGCCGCGATGTCGTCGAGCACCAGGGTGAGTGGTGGGTCGAGCCGGCCGGAGGATGACCGTGCGGCCATGCGGCGGCCGTGCTCGACCACGCTCGAGGTGAGGGCGGTCAGCAAGGGCATCGCGCCGGGGCGCGTGCGCGGGTCCTCGTTGGCCTCACCCACCACATAAAGTGTGCCCCCTTCGGCGACGAATGACTCCACCGCGAGCAGATCCGCGCGGTTGGGGGTGCACGCGTTCCTGATGTGCACGGAGGAGAGCGCGCCCAGCGCACGCGCCGTCAGTTGCTGTGCCTGGTCACGGCGTTCCGGGTGCCCGGTGAGCGTGGCCTCCAGCTCGCCCGCCGCGCCGCCCGCGGCCTTGGGGTGGGTGCGGAGGATGCGTACGGGCTCGTGCGCGCCGGCCCCCTGGGCCCAGCGGTGCACCTGGCGGAAGGGCCGGCCGTCCACCGCCGCGGCGTGCAGCCAGCAGCGCAGCAGCGTCTCCGCCGCGTCCGCCGTCGCGGAGTCCAGCGCGTGGACGGGCCGTACGGGGGCGAGCAGCGCCGCGGCCCGTACGGCCGCGACCGTACGGGACTCGCAGCCCGTGGCGGGGCTCCAGCGCAGCCTGGCGGGGGTGTCGATCAGATGGCCGGGGTCGTGGACATGGACCGGACCGAGCTTGGCGCGGGCGTCCTTGGTCTCGGCCCAGAGCGCGGGGTCGGAGGTCACGACCAGGACGGGGCCGGCGGCCTCCCGGACGGCCTGGACGGCGAGAGGGTGGGGCGCGGTCGCGCGGGTCCGGGGGCCGGTGAAGCGCAGACCGAGGGCGGCGGAGCGCGGCTCGGGGTGGGGCGTGTGCGCGGCTGAGGGGGCCGGGGGCGCGGAAGCGGCCTCTTCCCGGGCCGGAGGGGCCTCTGGGGCCCCCGTCGGGGCCCAGGCCGCCTGCGGGGCCGTTCCGGCGTCCGTCGTCCGCCGGTCCGTGCCGGCGTCCGCGAGCGGGGCCCAGGCCGCCTCTGTGGCCGCCTGTCGGCTCGTCGCGGCCTCCCCGGGCGGAGGCGGGCCCGGCTCCCGTCCCGCCTCCGCAAGCGTCGCCGGGGCCGGCCCATGCGGCGCTTCGGCAGGAGTCCCCGGCGCGGGGACGGGCGCGGGGCCCCGGCCCGTCCCCGCCTCGGGTGCCGTCTCCGCCGCCGGCCGCGCTCCCCGCCCCGCGCGCCTCGCCTTCCACCGGGCCAGCGTCCCGATCGCGAAGATCGCCAGCACGAAGAGGACCATGAGTTCACTGATGAACGTGCCCCAGAACAGCCCGTAGCCGGATAGCTGTTCGGGCGGGGTGTCCGGCCAGGCCGCGGCGATGTCGTGCGGCTGGGAGAACAGCCGGCGCATGGCCGACGGCGTACGGGTGAAGGTGAGCCCCGTGGGCCAGGCGCCGTGGGCGAAGAGCCCCGCCAGGCCCGTGGCCGCCCAGACCAGCAGGGTCAGGCCCAGCAGAAACCCCAGCACGCCGATCAGCAGCCCGTCCGGGACCCCGCCCGTGGTGGAGCGGCCGCCCCCTCCCCGCGTCTCCCTCACGCCACCGTCGATTCCGTGGACTCCGTCGGCTCCAGCGGCTGGGCACCCCGCTCCGCTCCGTGCCCGGCCCCGTACTCGCCGTACCCCCCGTACTCCCCGTACTCGCCCCGGTCGTCCTGGCCGAGCCCGTACCCGTACTCATGGCCGCGGCCCAGTCCTGTGGCCCGGTCGTCCGTGCCGTGCTGCTCCGGCCGGCCCTCCCCGGAGTGGGCGGTCGACGACTCCGTCATCGCCCGGTCCGTGTAGACCAGCGGGCGTTCCGTCTCCGTCACCAGGTGCTTGACCACCTGCACATTGCCGTTGACGTCCCAGACGGCGATGCCCGGGGTGAGCGTGGGGATGATCTCCACGGCCCAGCGGGGCAGCCCGAGCACGCGCCCCGTGGCCCTGGCCTCGTCGGCCTTCTGGGCGTAGATGGTGCGGGTGGAGGCCATCTTGAGGATCGCCGCCGCCTCCTTGGCGGCGGCGCCGTCGACCACGTCCGACAGATGGTGCACCACGGCCACGAAACTGAGTCCCAGGCGCCGCCCGAACTTCAGCAGCCGCTGGAAGAGCTGGGCCACGAAGGGCGAGTTGATGATGTGCCACGCCTCCTCGACCAGGAAGATCCGTTTCTTCCGGTCCGGGCGAATCCAGGTGTGCTCCAGCCACACCCCGACGATCGCCATGAGGATCGGCATGGCGATCGAGTTCCGGTCGATGTGGGAGAGGTCGAAGACGATCAGGGGCGCGTCGAGATCGATGCCCACGGTCGTCGGGCCGTCGAACATGCCGCGCAGGTCGCCGTCGACCAGCCGGTCCAGCACCAGGGCCACATCCAGGCCCCAGGCGCGTACGTCGTCCAGATCGACGTTCATCGCCTGCGCCGACTCCGGCTCCGGATGGCGCAGTTGTTCGACGATGTCGGTCAGTACGGGCTGTCGTTCGGTGATCGCCCCATTGACGTAGGCGTGGGCGACCTTCAGCGCGAAGCCCGACCGCTCGTCCAGCCCGCGCCCCATCGCCACCTCGATGATGGTGCGCAGCAGGGCGAGCTGCCCGGTGGTGGTGATGGCCGGGTCCAGGGGGTTGAGCCGGATGCCGTCGTCCAGGGCGGCCATCGGGTCCAGCCGGATCGGCGTTATGCCGAGCTGCTGGGCGATGAGGTTCCACTCCCCGACGCCGTCCTCGCCCTGGGCGTCGAGGACGACCACCTGCCGGTCGCGGAACCGGAGCTGCCGCAGCACATAGGTCTTCTCCAGCGCGGACTTGCCGTTGCCGGACTCGCCCAGCACCAGCCAGTGCGGCGCCGGCAGCTGCTGCCCGTACAGCTGGAACGGGTCGTAGATATAACCCTTTCCCGAGTACACCTCGCGGCCGATGATCACCCCGGAGTCCCCGAGGCCGGGAGCGGCGGTCGGCAGGTAGACGGCCTGGGCCTGCCCGGTGGACGTGCGGACCGGCAGCCGGGTCGTCTCCACCTTGCCGAAGAGAAAGCTGGTGAACGCCTCGGTGACGGCTGTGAGGGGATCGAGCATGGTCCACGCCTCCCAGCGTGCTAGCGGCGGATGCCGGTCGCGAACGGAAGCGTGTTCACAAAGGCCCGGTGGTGCTCCCGGTCACACCACTCCAGTTTGAGATAGCTCTTGCCGGCCGAGGCCCGAATGGTCCGCTTGTCCCGGGCCAGCGCCTCCGGCGAGCGGGAGGACACCGTGATGTAGCCGACGAGGTTCACCCCGGCCGCGCCGCTCGCCAGGTCCTCGCCGCGCTGGTCGAGCCGGCCGTGGGCGGCGATGTCGCGCGGGTCCACGGTCCGGTTCATCTTGGCCGCCCGGGAGGCCTCCGCCTCGTCATTGGTCTTCTCGGTGAGCATCCGTTCTATGGCGACCTCGGTCGGTTCGAGGTCCATGCAGACGGCCACCGTACGGATCACGTCCGGGGTGTGCACCAGCAGGGGGGCGAGGAAGTTGACGCCCACCGGGGTCATCGGCCACTCCTTCACCCAGGCCGTGGCGTGGCACCAGGGCTCGCGGGTGGTGGACTCCCGGGTCTTCGCCTGGAGGTACGTCGGCGACACCGCGTCCAACTCGGCCGGCCAGGCGTTGCGCCTGGTCATCGCCTGAATGTGGTCGATGGGATGGTCCGGGTCGTACATGGAGTGGACGAGGGACGCCAGCCGCGCCTGCCCGAGGGGCTGGCGGACCCGGATGTCGGCCTCGGCGAGCCGGGCGCAGATGTCGGTGAGCTCGCGCGCCATCACCACGGCCAGGCCGGCGTCCTTGTCGAGCCGGGGGCGCCCCTGGGGGCCCTTGCCGCCCTGGGCGCCCTTCGCGCCCCTCGCGCTCCTCGTGCCGGCGCGGATGGCCCGCGCGATCGTCTGGGCCTCCTGGGCCAGCTCACGGCTGTAGTGCATGCACGCCACCAGATACGCCCGGTGCTGCTCGCTGCTGGTCGACACCATCGACTGCAGCTGGTCGTAGGAGTCGCGCAGCCAGGCGGGCGCGCCGGGGTCGCCGCGCTGGGCGACGTCCTTGGCGTGGGCGTCGGGGTCGGCGGGCAGCGTACGGGCCAGCATCTGCAGCCGGGTGACGAAGCCGTCGCCGTTGGCCACGTGCTTCAGCAGCGTGCCGAACCGGTCGACCAGGGCCTCCTGGTCCTCGCTGTCGCGCAGGCCGACGCCCGGCCCCTCGATCTCGATGGCCGCGGTGACCGTACGGCGGTCGGCGTGCAGCAGTACGGCGATCTCGTCGGGTCCGAAGGGCGCCGAGAGCCAGTTGATGCGCCCGACGCCGGGCGGGGGCCCGATCTCCACCTCCTGGCCGTCGAGCCGGGTGCCGGCCTCGACGGCCCCGGAGCGGTACGTGGTCCCCTTGCGGAGCGTGCGCTTGTACGAGCGGTTGATCTCGAACCACTTGTAGAAGGTGCGCTGCTTGTACGGCACGTAGACGGCGGCCAGCGCCAGCATCGGGAAGCCGGTGAGCGCGGCGATCCGCAGCGGCAGTACGGGCACGAGGAGCCCGCACATCATGCCGAGGAAGGCGCCGGCGATGATCAGGGCGATCTCGCCCGTCTCGCGGTTCTTGCCGATGATGGCGTTCGGGCGGGACGCCCCGTCACCGCCGCCACGGCTGCTGTGGGTCTTGATGCCCTGCTTGACGAGCGCGGCGGGCGAGGAGATGACGGCCGCCGCCTGGGCGCCGTCGGTCGCGCTCTTGCGGCTGCTGCGGGCGCTGGCGATCTCGTCGCCGAATCCGGGCACGAAGCGGTAGATCATCGCGCTGGCGAAGATGGCCAGCAGGATGATGGCCAGGCCGGAGACGACCGCGGAGAAGGCGTTCGGGCCGTCCTCGGAGGCGCTGAGGGCGCCCGCGAGGCCGAGCACGATGACGACGACCGGCTTCACCAGGATGACGGCGATCATGATGCCGGCCCAGCGGCGCACATGGCCCCACATGTTCTTGTCGACGAGGCCGGCGTAGACGGCGGTGCCGAGCAGGGCGCCGACGTACAGCAGCGCGGCCCGGATCACGAGCTCCAGCCAGAGCACGCCCGCGGCGAGCACGGAGACGAGGCTGACGACGATCAGCATGATGGGGCCGCCGCCGATGTTCTCGCCCTTGCGCAGGGCCTCCGAGAAGGAGCCGAAGAAGGCGTCGGTGTTGGAGGAGGTGCCGGAGGCGATGACCTCGGTCACCCCGTCGGTGGCGGAGACCACGGTGTAGAGGATCAGCGGTGTGAACGCGGAGGCGAGCACGGTGAGCCACAGGAAGCCGATGGCTTCGCTGATGGCCTCGGTGAGAGGAATCCCCCGAATGGCACGTTTGGCGACGGCCAGCAGCCAGAGCACGAGGGTGAGGACGGTGGACGCCGCGAAGACGACGGCGTACTGGCGCAGGAACGCGGGGTTGGTGAAGTCGACCTGGCTGGTGTTCTCGACGGCCTTGGACAGTTTGTCCACGGTCCAGGCGGCGGCGTCGGCGCAGCCCTTGGCGAGCGAGGACAGGGGGTCGAGGGGGTTGTCGGTGAGGGTGGGGGGTTTGCCGGTGGAGCCCGAAGGGCTGTCGTCGCCCAGGCACAGGTCCTTCGCGGGCCCCGGCAGCAGATCGCAGTTCTTCTTGTCACCGGACGGCGAAGGACTGGGCTCCGCGGCGGCCCGGCCCGCGCCGAGGACGAGGAGGGGCGGGACCGCCCCCAGACCCGCGAGTGTGAGGCCGCGGCGTCGGCTACCGGGCATAGGTGAACCCTCCGAACTCCGTGACGGCCTTCGTGATCTCATCGGCGTTGGACGCCGTGCGATCACTGTTCACCGGGGCGGGGCCTTCCTTCTGCGTGGCGCTCTCGATCTTCCAGTCGCCATCGGTCCACCGCAGTCGCAACTGCATGGTGAACCAGTCGTTGGTCACCGGGTTCTTCGAACTGATTCCGGCGGTCCCGAAGACACCCGTGCACCAGACGTCGATCGACGCGGTGGTGTCCGCGTACTCCAGGGTTCTGGTGCCGATGGGGGCCGTTCGGGAGACGTACGTCATGCCCTTGGCCGCGTTGCCGTTCCGATCGAGTCCGAGCTTGTCCAGGAACGTCTGCGAGTAGGCCTGGCCGAGCTTGGCCTCGAACTCGGGGACCTTGTCGGCGGTGAAGAGCCTGCGCACGATCTCCGGGCGGCGATCGGGCTTGATGACGTCGGCGGAGGTCAGCGCCACCGCGTAGTTCGCCGCCGCCGACTGCGCTCCCTGCTCCGTCCGGGGGAAGCCCGACGCGATGCCCGCCTGGGCCGTGGAGACCGGGCGCTCGCCCGTCGGCGCCGTGGGCGCCGCCTCCTTGGCCGTGCCCTTGCCGTCCGGCGAGTCCCCGCCGCCCCCGCGGTTGGCGAACGCGATCGCCGCGACCAGCAGCATCACGACCCCCACCACCGTGATCAGGCTCCGCGAGGCGCGCGCGGGCCGCCGCCCGCCCGCGCCGTCGCCGCCCGCCCGCTCCGGCAGCAGCGTGCGCGTGCCCCGGCCGTGCCCCGACCGCGTACGGGTGCCGCCGTCGTAGGGGCCGTAGTCGTCGCCGTAACCGTCGTCGTCGATGCTCATGCCGCGTACGCCCCCTCGGGCCTTCGGTGCGCCTCGGTCCCGGACTGCCGGTGCCGTCGTTCCGCTCGGGCGCGGCAGGGGCCGTACAACGACCGTAGCCCGGCCGGTGGCCGCTCGGGCGCGGTGTGGTGACTCGACATCAGGGGGACGCAATCTCAGCCGGTGTGCGTGACGGACGGGAGGAGGGCGGCCGGGCGCCGTCCCGTTCGTGGGACCGGTGGGACGCCGGCCGCGGTGCGATGCGGTGGAGTGGGGGGGCAGCGTGACGTGGGAAGGG
>NZ_JBPQTV010000266.1:0-8962 GCF_051386515.1 Streptomyces sp. URMC 123
CCTCCCACCCACCCCGGAACTCAGGAGTGCCATGAGCGAGACCCCGCTGCCGGAGATCGACTTGGCCGACGCCGTCGCCGCCCTGCGCGACGAGGTGCTGATGGCCGCCGCCCGCGCCTCCGACCAGGACATACGCTTCGCGCTCGGCGACATCCAGCTGGAATTCACGGTGGAGCTGCGCCGGGACGCCAGGGCCCGGGGCGGCGTACGGGCGCTGGTCCTGGACGCGGGCGCGGAGGCCGCCCGGGGCAGCACCCGCACCCACAAGGTGGCCTTCACCCTCACCCCGCGGGACGCCCGCACCGGCGGGCCCGTCGAGATCGCGGCGGAGAGCGAGGGCAGCGTGGCCCGCTTCGGTGCGGGGCCCTCGTCATGACGGGTGAGAAAGGGGACGCGCCATCCCACCGGCCGGCGCACGCCCCACCGCCGTACGCCCCGGCCCCGTACGCCGCACCGCCGGGCAGCCCCGCCGGCCCCGGCGAGCGGCAGCGCGCTCCCCACGCCGTGGTGTGGCAACGAGCCGGTGCGCGTCACCGCCCCTCCGTCGAGGACCGGGCCGTCGCCGTCCTCGCCGGGCGCCAGGGCAGCGGCGTACTGCTCGACTCCCGACACGTGCTGACCTGCGCCCATGTCGTGGCCGGCCCCGGGCCGGTCCGCGTGGCCGTGCCGGGCGGCAACGGCCCCGTACCGTGCGACGTCCTCTGGATCTGCCGGGACGAGGCCACGGACGTGGCCCTGCTGCGGGCCTGCGAAGACCTGCTCGATCGCGAGCGGGAGGCCCGGCTCCCCCGCTTCCGCTGGGGCACGGTCGCCACGCGCCGGCCGCTGCCGGGCTGCCAGGCGGTCGGCTTTCCCCGCGTGCAGCGGTACGGCGCCGGCGAGCTGGAGTGCGAGCAGCTCACCGGCACGCTGAAGCCCGCCTCGGGCCGGCTGCGCGGCCGCTACGTGCTCGACGGCGACCACACCCCGCCCGAGCCGGCGGCCGGCGGCGGCTCGCCCTGGGCAGGGATGTCGGGGGCGCCCCTGTTCGCGGGCCCCGTGCTGATCGGCCTGGTCGCGGCGGACCCGGGCGGCTGGCGGCACGGGCGCGTCGAGGCGGTGCCGGTGGCGAGCTTCGCGGACACCATGAGCCATCAGCTCGGCCTCTCCAGCCCCTCTTTCGTCCCCTCCTTCGGCGCGTTCGGCATCGAGACGCTGACGGAGGCACACCCGGAGGACGTCGACTTCGAGGAGCGGTACGCGACGGTCCTGCGCGCCGCCTACGGCAAGACGGAGATCATCGGGCTCGATGAATTGAGCCAGAATGAGGCGAGTTGGGACCTGGAGACGACGTATCTGAGCCTGAAGGCGGAGCCGGCCCGGCAGCACGACCCCCTGCCCGACGGGGTCGAGGACGCGAAAGCCGTCACCTCGCCCAGTCGTCCACAGCATGTGGACAAACTTCTGGCATTTCACCAACGGTCCGTCGTACGCGGCGAGGCGGGGGCAGGCAAGACCACGCTCGTCTGGTGGCTGGCCTCGCACACCGCGTGTGCCACGCACTCCGGTGAACTCGCCGCACTCAATGGGCTGATCCCCTTTGTGGTGCCCATGCGTTCTCTCGTCGGCCGGGGTTCCGAACTGCCCTCGGTCCCGCAATTCCCCTCGCTCGCCGAACTGCCGTCGGCGGCCAAGTTGCCGATCGGCGAGGCACCCCGGGGCTGGGTCGAACGCGTTCTGTCGGCCGGGCGCGGATTCCTCCTCGTCGACGGTCTGGACGAATTGCCGCAGGAATACCGCTCGGATGCCCGCGCCTGGCTGCTGAGCCTCCTCCGGGCATATCCGCACACCCGCTGCCTGGTCACCGTGCGCCCGCTCGCCGTGGAATACGACTGGCTGGCCGCGGAAGAGTTCAAAGAACTGCGGCTGTTGCCCATGAGCGACAAGGACATTCAGGCGTATGTGAGAATGTGGCACCAGGCGGCACGCGGGGAATGCGCCCGTTTACCGGACAGCCACCGCACGGCGGTCGGACGGGCGGATCTCGACGCGCTGGAGGAGGACCTGGCGCGGGAGTTCGCCCGTAACGCGGCCCTTCGCGACCTGGCCCGTACGCCCCTGCTGTGTGCGGTCGTCTGCGCCCTGCACCGCAGGCGCCGGGGGCTGCTGCCCAACACCCGCTGGGAGCTCTACCGCGCCGCGCTGGGCATGCTCCTCGGCGGGCGGGACGCCTCACGCCGCATCGGCGCCCCGGAGGGCGTCTCCATGAGCGTGGAGGAGCATCAGCAGGTGCTTCAGCGCATCGCCGCCTGGCTGGTGCGCAACGGCCGCGCGGAGCTCGGCCGCGAGGCGGCGGCGCACCAGGTGGCGGCGGCCGCAGCCGCCATGCCCCAGGTGCGCCGCCAGGGATCGGCCGACCAGATCCTGATCCATCTGCTCAATCGCACGGGGCTGCTGCGGGAGCGGGCCCCGGACGTCATCGAGTTCATCCACCGGACGTTCCAGGACTTCCTGGCGGCCAAGGAGTTCAGGGACAGCGACAGTCTGGAGGAGCTGATCCGCAATGCCGGCAACGAGCAGTGGCGGGACGTCGTCCGCCTCGCGGTGGGCCACTTCGGCCGGCGTGAGGTCGAGCAGCTCGTCACCGGGCTGATCAGGGCGGGCGACTGCCGTTCCCAACGCGCTGAGCGCTGGCCACTGCACATTCTGGCGGCCGACTGCGCCGAGCACGCCGTGGCCCTGGACCCCGAGATCCGAGAGGCGGCCTGGGCGCGGGTGAAGTGCCTGTTGCCGCCCGATGACGAGAGCGAGGCCAGGGATCTGGTGGCGCTGGGTCCCCAGGTGCTGCCGCTGCTTCCCGACGCCGAGGCGATGACCGCGAAGCAGGCTTTCGCCAGCGTGATCATGGCTTACGCGGCCGGGGGCACGGATGCTCTTCTCGCGCTGCGCCGGCTCGCCCGTCACGGCGCGCGGCACGTACGGGTGGCGATCGCCAGGCAGTGGTCCAACCACCCGGCGGGCGTCTTCGCCGCGACCGTCCTGGCCCATATGCGGCTGGACGACCTCTACCTCGAGATTTGGCAACCGGAGGAGGCCGATCAGCTGCCCGGTTTAGGCCCGATCGGCTCTCTGTATATGGTGCTCGATTCCGATGACCGCACGCTCCGGGCGCTGGACCGGCTCCGGGGGCGAACCGGACTCGCGTTGCTCGGGCTTGAGCTGAAGTCGCTCCGGAGCCTGGCGTCCCTGGCCCCGCTGCCCGGCATAGCCACCGTGAGCATCACCGTCCATGACGCGAGCGGTGTGGAGCAGATCGCCCGGGTGTTTCCCGATGCGACCGACCTGAGCATCCAGCCCATGTGCGACACCATGGCGCTGGACCTCAGACCGCTGGCCAACCTTGCGACGCTCACCGTGCGTGTACACGGTCCACTCGGCGTCAAGATCGAGATCCTGGGGCGGGCGGAGCTCGGGGGGCGCCTCAAGGTCCACGTCCGGGCCTGACATAGCGCGAAGGGGCCGACCCCATGGGGTCGGCCCCTTTGCGTCACTGCGGCGTCACCGCCCGCACAAGGCGGGCAGCCGCGCTACGCGTCCTTCGAGAGGTTCGGGCCCGCGCCACCCGCCGCGGACTCGATCGGCGGGACGTCCGGCAGGGCCGACTTCTCCTCGCCGCGGAAGGTGAACTTCTTCTCCTCGCCCTCGCCCTCGACGTCCACGACCACGATGTGACCGGGGCGCAGCTCGCCGAAGAGGATCTTCTCGGAGAGGACGTCCTCGATCTCGCGCTGGATCGTCCGGCGCAGCGGCCGGGCGCCCAGGATCGGGTCGTAGCCCTTCTTCGCGAGCAGCTTCTTGGCCTCGCCACTGAGCTCGATGCCCATGTCGCGGTCCTTGAGGCGCTCGTCCACCTTGGCCAGCATCAGGTCGACGATCTGGATGATGTCGTCCTGCGAGAGCTGGTGGAAGACCACCGTGTCGTCGACACGGTTGAGGAACTCCGGCCGGAAGTGCTGCTTGAGCTCCTCGTTGACCTTGGCCTTCATCCGCTCGTAGCCGGTCTTCACATCGCCCTGGGCGGCGAAGCCCAGGTTGAAGCCCTTGGAGATGTCCCGGGTGCCGAGGTTGGTCGTCATGATGATGACCGTGTTCTTGAAGTCCACGACCCGGCCCTGGGAGTCGGTCAGACGACCGTCCTCCAGGATCTGCAGCAGCGAGTTGAAGATGTCCGGGTGGGCCTTCTCGACCTCGTCGAAGAGAACCACGGAGAACGGCTTGCGGCGCACCTTCTCGGTGAGCTGGCCGCCCTCTTCGTAGCCGACGTAGCCGGGGGGCGAGCCGAAGAGCCGCGAGACGGTGTGCTTCTCGCTGAACTCCGACATGTCGAGCTGGATCAGCGCGTCCTCGTCCCCGAAGAGGAACTCGGCGAGCGTCTTGGACAGCTCGGTCTTACCGACACCCGAGGGGCCGGCGAAGATGAACGAACCACCGGGGCGCTTGGGGTCCTTCAGACCCGCACGGGTCCGGCGGATCGCCTGCGACAGCGCCTTGATGGCGTCCTTCTGCCCGATGACGCGCTTGTGGAGCTCGTCCTCCATGCGCAGCAGCCGGGAGGACTCCTCCTCGGTGAGCTTGAAGACCGGGATGCCGGTGGCCGTGGCGAGGACCTCGGCGATCAGCTCGCCGTCGACCTCGGCGACGACGTCCATGTCGCCGGCCTTCCACTCCTTCTCCCGCTTGGCCTTCGCCGCCAGCAGCTGCTTCTCCTTGTCGCGGAGAGAGGCCGCCTTCTCGAAGTCCTGGGAGTCGATGGCCGACTCCTTCTCCCGGCGCACGTCGGCGATCTTCTCGTCGAACTCGCGGAGGTCCGGCGGCGCGGTCATCCGGCGGATGCGCATCCGGGAGCCGGCCTCGTCGATCAGGTCGATCGCCTTGTCCGGCAGGAAGCGGTCCGAGATGTACCGGTCGGCCAGCGTCGCGGCCTGGACGAGGGCCTCGTCGGTGATGGAGACGCGGTGGTGCGCCTCGTACCGGTCCCGCAGGCCCTTGAGGATCTCGATCGTGTGCGGCAGCGACGGCTCCGCGACCTGGATGGGCTGGAAGCGGCGCTCGAGGGCCGCGTCCTTCTCCAGGTGCTTGCGGTACTCGTCCAGCGTGGTCGCACCGATGGTCTGGAGCTCACCGCGGGCCAGCATCGGCTTGAGGATGCTCGCGGCGTCGATCGCGCCCTCGGCGGCGCCCGCACCCACCAGGGTGTGGAGCTCGTCGATGAACAGGATGATGTCGCCGCGGGTGCGGATCTCCTTGAGCACCTTCTTCAGGCGCTCCTCGAAGTCACCGCGGTAGCGGGAGCCGGCGACCAGGGCGCCGAGGTCCAGGGTGTAGAGGTGCTTGTCCTTGAGGGTCTCGGGCACCTCGCCCTTGACGATGGCCTGGGCCAGGCCCTCGACGACCGCCGTCTTGCCGACGCCGGGCTCGCCGATGAGAACGGGGTTGTTCTTGGTGCGGCGCGACAGCACCTGCATGACCCGCTCGATCTCCTTCTCGCGCCCGATGACCGGGTCGAGCTTGGATTCGCGGGCGGCCTGGGTGAGGTTGCGGCCGAACTGGTCCAGGACGAGCGAGGTCGAGGGGGTGCCCTCGGCCGGGCCGCCGGCGGTGGCGGCCTCCTTGCCCTGGTAGCCGGAGAGCAGCTGGATGACCTGCTGCCGCACCCGGTTCAGATCGGCGCCCAGCTTCACGAGGACCTGGGCGGCGACGCCCTCGCCCTCGCGGATCAGGCCGAGCAGGATGTGCTCCGTGCCGATGTAGTTGTGGCCGAGCTGAAGGGCCTCCCGGAGCGACAGCTCCAGGACCTTCTTGGCACGAGGGGTGAAGGGGATGTGCCCGGACGGGGCCTGCTGGCCCTGGCCGATGATCTCCTCCACCTGCTGGCGGACCGCCTCGAGCGAAATCCCGAGGCTCTCCAGGGCCTTAGCGGCGACACCCTCACCCTCGTGGATCAGGCCCAGGAGGATGTGCTCAGTGCCGATGTAGTTGTGGTTGAGCATCCGGGCTTCTTCCTGAGCCAGGACGACAACCCGCCGCGCGCGGTCGGTGAACCTCTCGAACATCGTTAATCGCTCCTCAGAGCGGTCAGAAAGATCGGGGACGATCCCCTCCCTGTCCTTCCGCATGCTAGTCCCGCAAGGGGGGACAGCTCATTCCAACTGCCGACACCCGTTCCGGACCTCCTGCCCCGAACAGCCGACAACAGCTCCAACCCGATGGTGCGAGACGATGTTCCCGCAGGCCAGGCGCATGGCCTCGGAACCACTACGCCGATGGCGAACGCTCCACCGTCCGACACGCGGATCGCCCCTCCCCACGAGGAAAGTCTTACCCGTTGGCGGCGGCACTCCATGCCGCAAAGGGCGGCGTGAGGGCCCTTGCTCCGCTACGGGCGAACAACCCCGAGGCCCCGAACGCTTCCGTGCGCCCCTCCACTACCACTCTCCGTACCCCCGAGCAAACGCTGCGTAACCCTTTCGGGGTGGGGCAGTTGCTCCCGGCATGAGCGCCCCACCGCCCCTCCAGCGCCAGCGGCCGGTACGACCGCGGGTCCGCCAGCAGGCGGGCCGACATCCACCGGCGCCGCGGTGCTGCACGAGCCCGGCGGCGGTCCGGCGGTGGTACGAGCGCGAGCTGGGCTGGCCCGCCACGGGGCACGACCCGGTGGAGCTGATCACCGGGGTGCGCTTCGACGCGCTGGAGCTGCCGGCGGACGCCGGGCTCGCGGTGCTCCGCAGGGGGGTGCCCACCGGTCCGGTCGCCCTCGCGGGGGGCCGGATGCTGCTCCTGGTGGCCGCGGGCGCGGCGGAGGAGCTACCGGGGCTGCTGGAGTGGCTCGAGTGGGGCGGTGTGCCCCTGGAGCTGTCCGCGCTCGGGCAGGGCGGGCGGATGCCGGCCCCACGCCCCCCGGACGTACACCCCTCGGACGTGCGCCTCGCGGACGCACGGCAACCGGACGCACGCCCCCCGGACCCGCTGCGCGGAGGGCCCGAAGACCCTCGGGAGGTCGCCCGCTGCCGACCGTGGCCGGTGTGGCTGCGACCCCCCGAGCCGGGACGCGAACGGGAGCCGGCACTTCCCACGACGACCCTGAGCGCCCGTCGTGGGTGCGGGGGCGTCGAAGAGGAAGGCGCCCCCGATCTCGTACGGCTCGTGGCCACGGCGGCGACGGAGTGCCACCGGGCCAGTGTGCGGCGCGCGGCCTGTCAGCCGTTCGCCTTCTCGTACGCCTCACGCACGGTCGCGGGCACGCGACCGCGGTCGTTGACCTCGTAACCGTTCTCCTTGGCCCACTTGCGGATCTCCGCAGTGTCCTTGCTGCCACCCGAGGACGCACGCGCCTTGCCACGACCACCCGCGGCGCGACCACCGGTGCGCCGAGCCGCCTTCACGTAGTCGGCGAGCGACTCACGCAGCTTGTCCGCGTTGGCGGTGGTGAGGTCGATCTCGTAGGACTTGCCGTCCAGCGCGAACGTCACAGTCTCGTCCGCCTCGCCGCCGTCGAGGTCGTCGACAAGAAGGACCTGAACCTTCTGTGCCACCGGATTCCCTTTCTCGAAAAAGCAGTACGACGGAAAGGAAACCGCCTTTCTCGGAAAAACACAAACCCCCGGGTCGGGATCGAGCGCACATCCGCACGGGAAACGTGCGCGTTTCGGACATAGGGAGCGGCCTCCGGGGTTCCGCGGTCGACTCCCGGGGAAAACTCAGTGGATCACAGGTGCAGAAGCATCCGACTGTTGCCCAAGGTGTTCGGCTTCACCCGTTCGAGGCCGAGGAACTCGGCGACGCCCTCGTCATAGGAACGGAGCAGCTCGCTGTACACATCGCCGGTCACCGGCGTCTCGCCGATCTCCACGAAGCCGTGCTTCGCGAAGAAGTCGACTTCGAAGGTGAGGCAGAAAATGCGCCGCACACCGAGCCAGCGCGCGGTCTGGAGGAGCTTCGTCAGCACCTGATGGCCCACGCCCGCGCCCTTCAGGCGCGGATCGACCGCGAGAGTGCGCACCTCGGCCAGGTCCTCCCACATCACATGGAGCGCCCCGCAGCCGACGACCTGCGCGTCCTCGTCGCGCTCGGCCACCCAGAACTCCTGGATGTCCTCGTAAAGCGTGACGGTCGCTTTGTCGAGCAGGATGCGGTCCCTGACGTAGGCGTCCAGCAGCCGGCGGAGCGCCGGCACATCACTGGTCCGGGCTCGGCGTACGGTGACCTCATTTGATACTGGCGGCATGGCGGGACGCTATCGCCCGGGGCGGCCAGGGCTGTCATCGGGGATGTTCATCACGCCTTCCCGGCCCCGATCGGCGCGTTCCGGGGACGTTCCCCGGCGCGTTCCCGGGCGCGTTCCCGGCGCCACTTCGCCGCCGTCTTCCCGGCGGTCTTCATGCGCGCCTTCATGCGCCCCCTTCACCGAGGGCGTTCCTCCGGTTCGTCGAGTTGTACGACTCGGATGGCGTCCCGGAGGGCTTCGCGCTGTTCCGCCGACATCATGCCGAAGAACGCGACGAGAGCGGCGGCGGGGTTGTCACTCGTGGACCATGCTTCGTTCATGAGTGCGGCCGAGTACGCGGCGCGGGTGGACACCGCCTCATATCGATAGGCCCGGCCTTCCGCTTCGCGGCGCACCCAGCCCTTCTGATGCAAGTTGTCCATTACGGTCATGACCGTCGTGTAGGCGATGGAGCGTTCCTGCTGAAGGTCTTCCAGCACTTCTCGGACGGTGACGGGGCGGTTCCACTGCCAGACCCGCGTCATCACCGCGTCTTCCAACTCACCCAAACGTCGGACCACGTCGGAATAATAGTGCGGGACGCGTAAATTCTGGGCGATTTACGCTCAAATTTGGACGAATGGCTCTCGGTGGTCTTGCGGTGAGCGCCACAAACGCGCGTGTCCGCGCCTCCGGCGCGGGGGTCTTTCGCCCGCCCAC
>NZ_JBPQTV010000267.1:0-8872 GCF_051386515.1 Streptomyces sp. URMC 123
GCGCCGCCGGGCGCGCGCCCGGCCCCGGACAGCCCGTCGTCCCCCGCCTCGGCCGCGGCCGGATCGCCCGCGCCCGCGCCGCCGCGGGCCCTCGCCTCCGCCTCCCGGATGAGCCGCTCCCGCATCGACACATACTTCGCGTTGAGCTCGTCCGCGGCCACGAACCGGTTCACCCCGCGCCCGCTCACCCGGGGTTCGATGCGCGAGACGACCCGCATGTCCTGGACCTCCTGGACCCGCTTCTGGATGAACAGCGCGACCTTCGGCAGCAGCCGCCGCACCCGCTCGGAGCGCAGTACGGGCGCCAGCCGCAGGTCCTCGTACCAGCGGAAGTAGACCTGGGTGTGCTCCTCGTCCACCGGAGTGATCCAGATGGTGACGTCGAACTGCTTGTTCACGATGTGGACCATGCCGGGGAATGTGAAGATCACCAGGAAGTGGCTGGTGTTGCCCGGGTCGTCCTCGTCGAACTGGTCGAAGGTGTACCGCAGGGTGGTGCCGTCCACCTCCAGCCGCCGGTTGTCGACCTTGGTCGCGGACAGATAGCGCCGGCGGCCGTCCAGCCCCAGCCGGCGCACCGTCCCCGAGAGCCCCATGTAATCGGCGTAGTTGAACCAATGATCACGATGCACAAAGGTGATGTGGTAGAAGTCGAGCAGGCTCTCGGTGTACCGGGTGTAGTGCACGGGCTGCTGCCACGCCCCGGTGGCGTACAGCGCCGGGTGCTCCGCCACCTCGTGCGGTATGGGGATCTCCGGGAGGGTGTCCAGCGGCCGTCCCCACCACATCCACACCAGCCCGTTGCGCTCGCGCACCGGCCGGTTGGCTATCCGCAGCGACTTGGGGACGCGCGCCCGCGACCCCAGACAGGGCACGGCCGTGCAGGCGCCGCCGGTGTCGAAGCGGAAGCCGTGGTAGGGGCATTCGATGGTGTCCCCGCGGAGCCGGCCGTCGGAGAGGTTGGCTCCCTTGTGCGGGCAGTGGGCGGTCTGGCATATCAGCCCGCCCCGGGTGTCGCGCCACAGCACGAGCTCCTCGCCGAGGCGGCGGACCCCCGTGGGGCGGTCCGCGGTGACCTCCTCGGGCAAGGCGATCGGATACCACTGGTCGGGAATCACGCGGTGTCACTCTCCTGTCCTGTCGGGCCGTCCCGGTGGGACGCGACGATGTCGACGGCCCCGGTGTCGCCGTCGACCGCGATCAGGTCACCCGTGGCGATGCGCGAGGTGGCGCACTTGGTGTTGACCACCGAGGGCACCCCGAACTCGCGGGAGACGATCGAGCTGTGCGAGAGCATGGAGCCGATGTCGGTGACCACCCCGCCCGCGATGGCGAACAGCGGGGTCCACGAGGCGTCGGTGAACCGGGTCACGAGGATCTCGCCGACCTGGAACTCGTCGGCCTGCCACACCAGGTCCTCGATGACGCGGGCCCGCCCCACGACCCGGCCGGGGCTCGCGCCCAGCCCCTCGATCCGGGCGCCGTCGGCCGCCCGCGGCAGGGCGCGGGCCGGGTCGTGCTCGCCGATGAACGTCAGCGGCGGCTCGGGCAGCCGGCCGAGGTACCGATGGGTGCGCCGCGCCTCGTCCAGCGCGGCCCTCGGGAACGCCTCCCGGGCCGGGACGTCCGAGGCCAGATAGCGCCGGACGTCCTCGAAGTCCAGGTACGCGACCTCGTCCAGGGAGCGCAGCACGCCCTCCTCGACGAGCCGCCGCCCCACCTCGTACACCACCGTGCGCACCAGCCAGATGGAGGTGATCATCGACATCCGGGTGGTCTCGCGCAGCTCGCTGCAGAGCGAGTAGAGCGAGATCACGGTCTCCAGGACGCGCCGCTTGACGCGCGGGAGTTCGGCCAGGACCCGCCGGGCGTCCGCGTCCTGCCGGGCCCGGTCGCGGCCGAGGATCTCGTCGATGGCGAAGCCGTCGGCGGCGTAGCGGCGGATCATCTGGAAGACGTAGGACGGGTCGTCCACCCAGCGGGGGTGGGTGAGCTCCATCTCCTGGCGGCCCCGGGTGCCGTTGGCGCGCAGGAACGGCTCCATGTGGGAGCGCCAGAACGCGGCGCCCTCCGCGTCCGCGCGCAGCCGCGGCTCGATGTCCTCCAGCGGGTTCTCCCGGATGATCCGCATCACCGCGGGGCGGGCCTTCGCCGCCTGGGCCAGGTTCCAGATCTCCCGCGCCGAGGCCACCGTCCGCAGGCTGGACATGTCCGTCTTGACGCGGTTCTGGAGGTTGGTGCCCTTCTCGCCCAGCCAGGCGCCGCAGAGCTCGGTGAGCACGCTGTAGAACCCGAACGCGTTGATGTAGTACGGCATGTAGCCGACGTGCGCGTCATGGAAGTAGTCCAGGTGGCGGCGGAGCTCGGCGCGCAGCTCGCGGCGGCTCATCCGCCGGACGTCGATGCGGCGCGCCCGGTCGAACTCGTAACTCCGGGAGGCCACCATGGCGGCGGCGCGGGACTTCATCGTCCGCGTCTCGCGGGCCGTGTGCCGCAGCCAGAACAGCGTGGAGCGCAGATCGGCCAGCCCGCCCGGCCAGCGGCCGAAGGGGTTGGTGTACGCGGCGGTGTCGACCTCCTCGCTGACGAACCGCCGGGTGAAGTGCCGCTGGTCCCGGGTCGGCAGGCACTGCCCGAGCAGATACGCCGAGTACGAGATGTTGAGATACACATGGCCTTGGAAGAAGCCCATGTGCAGGTCCGGGTCGCCGGTGTCCCGCACCCCCAGCGCCCGCGCGCAGTCGGGGTGCACATGCCGCTGGTAGTAGCGGGCGAAGCTCAGCCCCAGCGGCGTCATCATCCCGGTGAAGATCTCTCCGATGTCCATCCGCGACCACAGCGTGCCCCGCCGCACGGCCTCCGGCTGCTCGCACACGTACGGGCCGCGCGGGGCGGTGGCGCGGGCCGGGGCGGTGGTGACGGGCCGGGTCTGGAGCAGGCTGAACTCGCCGTCCCGCAGGGCCCACTCGATGTCCTGCTCCCCGCCGTAGTGGGCGCGCACGTCCAGGGCGAGCTTCGTCAACTGCCCGAGCTGGTCCCGGGTGAGGCAGGGGACGTCCCGGAGCGCAGGGTCGACCTTGACCAGGCCGACCCGGCCGGGCTCCACCGGCACGCACTTGGTGACCTTGTAGCGCACCCGCTCCTCGACGACCTCCGGGCCGGTCTCGTCCACGACGAAGGAGTCGGCGGTCACCCGCCCGGACACCAGCCCCTCGCCCAGGCCCCAGCAGGCCTCGACCACCTGGCGCCCCGGGGCGCCGGTGATCGGGTCGACGGTGAACAGCACGCCGGCGGCGTCCGCGTGCACCATCCGCTGGACCACCACGGCGATCGACCCCACGGGGGCCGCCTCCTCGCGGTAGGCCGCGGCCCGGTCCGACCACAGCGACGCCCAGCACGCCCGGACCGCGTCCAGCAGGGCCTCGTCGCCGGCGATGTCGAGCAGGGTGTCGTGCTGCCCGGCGAAGGAGCGGTCCGCGGAGTCCTCGCGGACCGCCGAGGAGCGCACCGCCACCCGGGGCCGGCCCAGCTCCTCGTAGGCCGCCAGCACCGCGCGGGCGATCGGCTCGGGGATCTCGTGGGCCAGCACGCGCTCGCGCATGCTCCGGCCCTGCTCGGAGCTGTCCTCGGAGCTCTGCTCCGGGTTCTTCTTCGTGCCCTTCTCCGTGCTGTCGCCCGTGCCCTTCTCCGGGCCCGCCGCCGCGAGGTCGGCGGCCAGGCCGGTGTGCCGGAGGAAGAGGTCGAAGAGGCCGGTGGTGAGGCAGAAGGCGGGCGGCACCGGCAGCCCGGCGCGGATCATGTCGTCCAGCCGGGCGCCCTTGCCGCCCAGCAGCCGCGGGTCCAAGGCGCGGGGGCCGCCCAGCGCCACGATGTGCTCGGCGAACGCCGCCTCGGTCGCCGCCTCCGCGGCCTGTTCCTCCGCGGCCTGTGCCTCAGCGGCCGTTGGTGCCGCGGCCGTCGCCTCGGGAGCCGTCCGTGCCGACCTGCTCCTGATCTGGGGTCCCATGGGGTCTCCTGCGTCTCGGGTCCCGCGTCCGCGGGGGTGGGTGGACGGTCGCTCCGGCCCTGCGCCGGCCGGGCTCAGGCCACGGCCCGGCCCGCGGCCTCCCGGGTCCGAGCCCGGGTCCGGGTCCGGGTCCGCTCGGGGTTCACGGCGACAAAGGCGTAGAAGCGCTCACCGGGGATGAGCCGGCGCGCCCGCGCACCGGTGAAGCCGGCGTTCTCCATCTGCTGGAGGAGTTCCTGTTCGCGGGGGAGCGGGCCGCCGAAGTCGGCGCACGCGAACCACAGGTCGAGCACCTCCAGGCCGATGCTCCCGCCCCGGCACGCCGTGGTGATCAGGAGCGTGCCGCCGGGCGCCAGCAGGGCGCGGGCCCGCTCCAGCACCTCGCCCCGCTCGGCCTCGGGGAAGTAGTAGATGTTGTTGTGCAGGGTGACGAGGTCGAACTGCGGCTCCACATCGAGGGTGCGCAGATCGCCCTGGCGGACCTCCACCCGGTCGGCCAGCCCCCACGCCTCCATCCGGGCCGCGGCCCGCGCGGCCACCTCCTCCTGGAGGTCGATGGCGAGCGCCGTCAGCCGGGGGTCGCGCCGGGCCGCGTGCCGTACGTGGACCCCGCTGCCGCAGCCGACCTCCAGCAGCCGGGTGGGGGCCGGCGCCCGCTGCCGCAGCACGCGGTCGACGGCCTCCTCCACGAAGGGCTGCACCACCCGGCTCGACCGGGCGATGACCTCCCCGTCCTGGTCGGCGAGGGAGAGCCGCCGGCCGTCCCTGAGCATCGCCGGCGCGTCGAGCAGCACGGGCGTGTGGAACCGCACCACCTCCTCCAGCGCGGCGGCCACGGCGTCCTGGCGCGGGCCGGCCAGCGCCTTGGCGGCCGTGCCGCGCAGCCGGTAGCAGCCGTCGTCCCAGGCGAGGTCGCCGAGCCGGACCCCGATGTCCAGCCAGGCCCCCAGCAGCGGCGCGTCCCGGCCCACGCCCAGCCGGCCGGCGAGCGTCCCCAGGTCGCAGGGGCGCGCGGCCAGCAGGGAGAGCACCCCCGAACGGGCGGCGGCGGACAGGAACGCCGCCCGGTACAGCGGGACCACCAGCCGCCGCTGCAGCGAGAGCAGCAGCGGGACCTGACGGCCCCTCATGAGCTTCACGAGGGTCCTTGCGTTCATGCCGGGCTCCTCCGGGTCGGGTGTGGCCGGCTCAGCTCGCGCCGCAGCTCGTCGAGGACCGGCTGCCGCGAGGAGCCGTTCAGGAAGAAGTGGCCGCCCGTCAGATGGCGCCGCAGGAACGACCCGGCCGTGTACTCCCGCCACGCCTCGACCCGCGCCGCCGGGGCGATGGGGTCGTCGGCGGCGGAGAAGGCGGTCATCGGGCAGTCCAGGGGCGCGCGCGGCTGCCAGCGGTAGCCGGAGCAGACGGCGAGGTCGGCGCGGAGCACCGGTAGCCGGCGCTCCAGATAGGCGCTGCCGACGGCCGGGTCCTCGCCCAGGCCGCCCAGCTCGCGGACGGAGCGCCGCAGTTCCTCGTCGGAGAGGACCCGGTCCTCGGCCGGGTCGCCGTGGAAGTGCGGTGCCTTGCTCGCCGAGACGAACAGGTGGCGCGGGCCGGGCTCGCCCCGGCGGCGCAGTTCGCAGGCGACCTCGTAGGCGAGCAGGGCGCCCATGCTGTGGCCGAAGAGGGCGTAGTCGGCCGTGAGCCGCTGGGCGGTGAGGGCGTCGGCCAGGGCGTCGGTGAGCGCCCGGATGTCGGTGTACGGCGCCTCGCGCAGCCGCGGCCCGCGGCCCGGCAGGGCCACCGGCAGCACCTCGGCGCGGCCGCCGAGGTGCCGGCCCCAGTCCCGGTAGACGGAGGCCGTGCCACCGGCGTAGGGGAAGCAGATCAGCCGCAGGGGGGCCGCTCCTCCGGCGAGAGCGGGGGTGTCGTCGGGGGCGGGAACCGCGAACCACGGACCATGGACGGCGGCCGGGTGCGGGGCGGTGGCGTACGGGGTGGTGGCGTGCGGGCCCCTGGGATACGGGGTGGTGGCGCGCGGGGTGCCGGCGGGCGCGCCCTCGCAAGGCGGTACGAGCGGGGTCACGGCGTGCTCCTCTCTCCTCGGCTCCGAGCCGGTCGCTCGGCGGGTCGCACTCGGCGGGTCGGCCGGTCGACCGGTCAGCGCCCCAGCCGGCGGCGGCCCTCGGGCGAGTACAGCCAGGCGAGGGTCCGCCGGACGCCCTCCTCGTAACCCACCTCGCTCTTGAAGCCGAAGTCCGCGACGGCCCGGTCGATGGCGTACGACTGGTCGCGGTCGAAGAGGTGGACCGCGTGCCGGGTCAGCACGGGCCGGGCACCGATCCGCAGCGCCCCGTACAGCCGCTCGGCGGCGGTCGCGACGCCCGTCGCCACGGGGCTCGGCAGGCTCAGCGCCGGGGGCCTGACCCCGAGGCCCTCGGCCAGCGCCGTCACGTACTCGCGCCAGGTGGTGAGCTCCGGGTCGCGCAGGTTGTACTCCCGCCCGGCGGTCGTCTCCGCCGTGCACGCGGCGATCATCGCGTCGACCGCGTTCTCCACGTACAGCAGCCCGGCGGGCACGGCGCCCCGGCGGATGAACACCATCTGGCCGCGCAGCAGCAGCCGGGCGATCTCGATGACGAAGTCCTTGCTGCGGGGGCCGTAGACCGACACCGGGCGCACCACCGTGAGCGGCAGCCCGGCCCGCCCGGCGGCCTCCCGGACCGCCCGCTCGCCGAGCAGCTTGCTGCGGTTGTAGGGCAGGCCGACGTCGGTGAGCGGGGTGCTCTCGTCACCGGGCCGCACCGGATAGCCGTACACGTCGGTGGTGCTGACGTGGAGGAAGCGCTCCACCGTGCCCGCGGCGTGCGCGGCCTCCACCAGGCGGCGGCTGCCGTCGACGTTGACGCGCTCGAACTCGCGCCAGGGCCCCCAGTCGGCCGACTTGCCGGTGCAGTTGTAGACGTACCGCACCCCGGCGGCCGCCCGGCGCAGGCTGCCGGGGTCGCCGAGGTCGCCGACGGCCACCTCCACGTCCGCGCCCTCGAAGGCGGAACGGTCGCTGCCGGCCCGCACCAGGGCTCGTACCCGGTGGCCGCGCTCGGCGAGCGTGCGGGTCAGCCGCCCGCCGAGGAAGCCGCTGGCGCCGGCGACGAGCACCTCGGCGCCCCGCGGTGGCGCGGCCGCCGGGAGCGGGGCGGCGCGTGGGGCCGGGGCGGCCGGGCCCGCGGTGCGCCGCGCCGCCGCGCCGGTGCCGGTGCCGCTGCGAGGGCTGCTGCCGGTGCCGGTGGCCTTACCCGTGCCGGTGCCCGAGCTCCTGCCCGTGCCGATGCCGTGCTCCGACGTCATGATGTCCCCCAGGAGGTCGAGGCTGTGGTCGAGGTCGGCCTCGCGGTGGTCGACGTTGACGAAGAACCGCAGTCGGCAGGCGTCGCGGTCGACGGCGGGATAGCCGATGGGCATCACGTTCACGCCCCGCTCCAGCAGCGCGTTGGAGATCGCCATGGTGCGCTCCCAGCCGCCGATGACGACCGGGACCACCGCGGAGGCCCGTGACACCCCGATGTCCAGGCCGCGGGCGCGGGCCGCGCCGCGGAAGTACTCCGCCAGCTCCCGCACCCGGGCCACCCGCTCCGGCTCGTCCCGCACCACCCGCAGGGCCGCCAGCGCCGCCGCGGCGTTGGCCGGCGCGATGCCGGTGCTGAAGATGTGCAGCGGGGCGGTGTACTTCAGGTACTCGACGATCGGGGCGCGGGCGGCGATGTAGCCGCCGAGGCTGCCGAGCGCCTTGCTGAGGGTGCCCATCCACAGGTCCACGTCGCCGCGGTCGACGCCGAAGTGCTCGCCGACGCCCCGCCCGGTGTCCCCGAGCACCCCGAGGGAGTGCGCCTCGTCGATCATCAACAGGGCGTCGTGGCGCCTGCTCACCTCGATGAAGCGCGGCAGGTCGGGGATGTCGCCGTCCTGGCTGTAGGCGCCCTCGACGACGACGAGCGCCCGGCGGTGCCCGTCCCGCATGCCGTCGAGGAGCGCGTCCAGCGCCCGCCAGTCGTTGTGCCGGAACGGCCGGCGGCGGGCCCCGGCCAGCACACAGCCGCGCACGGTGGAGTCGTGAATCCACGCGTCGTGGAGGATCAGGTCCTCCGGGCCGAAGAGGTGGCCCACGGTCGCCACGTTGGTGGCGTGGCCGCCGGCGAACACGATCGCGCCCTCGGTGCCGAGGAAGGCGGCGATCTCGGCCTCCAGCTCGTGGTGGAGCGGGGTCTCGCCGCACAGCAGCGGGGTCGCCGAACTCGACGTGCCGTAGCGGTCGATGGCGTCCCTGGCCGCCTCCCGGACCCGGGGGTGGTGGGAGAGCGCCAGGTAGTTGAAGGCCGCGAAGTTGATCACGCGGCGGCCCCCGACGGTGGCGGTCCCGGCGTTGAACCCCTCGTGGACCCGGCCGTAGGGGTTGGAGCCGCTCGCCACGGTCTGCCGCAGCCGGCCCCGCAGCTCCGCGTACTCCTCCCACTCCTCGAACGCGTACTCCCGCCGCACGGGTTCCGGTACGGGCTCCGGTACGGGTACGGGCTCTCGTACGGTCGCGGCCGCCGGCTCCCGTACGGGCTCGGGCTCCGGCCCGGGCTCCGGTCGCGGGCCGTCGCTCTCCCGCAGCGCCCGCACGAGGTCGTCGACCGTCGGGTCCTCCGGCAACCCGCTCCTGAGCTGTCGCACATCGCGCGGGAACCGCCCCACCACCAGCCGTTCGAGTTCGGTGCGCATCAGGGAGTCGAAGCCCAGGTCCCCGCCGAGCCGGGCGTGCGGGGCGATGCGGTCGGCACGGAAGCCGCAGACCCGGGCCACCAGGGCGCGCACCTCCGGCTCGGAGACTGCCGCCCCGGCCCCCGG
>NZ_JBPQTV010000268.1:0-8859 GCF_051386515.1 Streptomyces sp. URMC 123
GGCCGCGGCTCGTTCGCCGCGCCCCCCGCCCCCTGATCGCCGTACGAGGACGGCGTATGGCTCCGGTGAGCCCGAGAGCTCTCAGTGCTTGAACGCGTCCTTGACGTGCTCGCCGGCCTGCTTCACGTCGCCCTCGACCTGGTCCGCCTTGCCCTCGGCCTCCAGGCGCTCGTTGCCGGTCACCTTCCCCGCCGTCTCCTTGGCCTTGCCCTTGAGCTTGTCGGCGCTGTTACGGGCCTTCTTGTCGCCACTCATGGAAGCCTCCTCTGCGAGCGTCCTACGGTTGTCGATGACCGCCGCCTACCCATGGGTCGCGGATGAATGCGGCTCATGGGTCCGTTTTGCGCCCGCGTGGCCGCCGGGGCGCCCGGGCGGCACGGCGAGCGCCGCCGGAGCCGGGCCCGTACGGCGGTGGGCTCAGGTGTCCTCGCGCGGCGGGGAGGCGTCCGTGCCACGCCGGATCGTACGGAGCCGGCCGCCCGGCCGCCATGCCGTCACCACGAGATCGGCGCCCTCCACGCCGGTCCGCACCACCTCGGTGAGGTCGAGACGGAAGAGCGTGAAGGGCTCCGGCGGCCCGACCGCCTCGACGTAGGACCGGAGCGTGTCCGGGTCCGTCACCTCGACGGCGCGCCCGCCGACGCGGACGTCACCGCCGCCCATGGAGGTGTCCGGCCCGGGGTTGGCCTGGAGCGCGCAGCGCGGGTCGCGCCGGAGATCGAGCTCCTTGCGGCTGCCCGGCATCATGCCCAACAGCACCTCGCCGAAGAGGAAGGCCACTTCGAGCCCCGACACCCTCGGCGAACCGTCCTTGCGCACGGTGGCGAGCACATGGTGCCGATACCCCCCGAACCGCTTCTCGACGACCTCGGCGAGCTCGGGCTCCGCCGCCTGCACATCCGCCCAACTGGTGACCATGCCACCAGTCAATCGGCGATACCCGACATCTCCTGTCGGGTATCGCCGGGCTCTTTTCCGGCGGCGGCTCCGCCGCGCGGCTGTTGTCCCACCGCGCGGCGGCTCGCTCCCCGGACGGCCAGATTTACTCCGTGTCGGAGGGCTCGATGGGCGCGGACAGGCTCCGTACGAGATGTGGCAGCGCGAGCCGGTCCAGATGCTCGTACGGCACGTCGTCCGGTTCGAGATAGCTCTGCGCCACCGCGCCCTCGTGCACGGCGATGAGCACCCGTGCCAGTTCGTCGGCGCTGACGAGCAGCCGGCGGCCGGTACGGGCCAGCGCCGTCTCCAGGACCGGCGCCAGCTGCTCACGGAACCGCCGCCGCAGATCGGCGAGGGCGCCGGCGCTCTCCGGGTGGCGGGCGGCGTACAGGTGGTACTCCATCGTCACCAGCCACCACGCCCGGTTCTCCGGGAGGACCGCGAGGAACTTCTCGACGGCCGCCTCCACGCCGTCGTCGTCCGCGCAGGTCGTGGCGGCCTGACCGCCCGGGCGGCGCGTGCCGTCGGGGCTGTCGGGGCCGTCCGGGGCGCTCGTGCCGTCCGCGCCGCCGGGGGGCCCGCACTCGGCGGGCTCCTCCAGCAGCACCTGCCGGGCGTGGTCCAGCAGCACATCCGCCTGGTACTGGCAGAGCGCCGTGAAGAGCTCCTCCATCGTGCGGAAGTTGGAGTAGAACGCCCCCCGGGTGTAGCCGGCGCGCTCGCACACCTCCTCCACCGTGGCGGCCTCCGGCCCCCGCTCGGCGAAGACCTGCAGGGCGGCCTCCAGGAGGCGCTGCCGGGTCAGCACCCGGCGCCGGGTCACCCGCTTCGGCCGCTCCCCGCCCGCCGGCTCGACGGCCCCTTCGACCGTCTCGCCGGCCGCCTCGCCGACGGCCCTGTCGACCGCCCCGGCGCCGGCCGTGCGTCCGGTGTGGGATGAGCTCACGGTGCCTCCGAGGTGACGGGTACGCGGGCGGGCGCGGCGGGCTCCGGCCGGTCCAGGGACGCCCCCTCGACATCGACGTGCGGCAGTACGCGGTCGAGCCGGCGCGGCAGCCACCACGCCCGGTCCCCGGCCAGGGCGAGCACCGCCGGCACGAGCGTCATCCGCACCACGAACGCGTCGACGAGCACACCGACGGCCAGGGCCAGTGCCATGGGCTTGACGATAGCGTCCTCGCTGGCCGCGAAGCTGGCGAACACCGAGAACATGATCAGGGCCGCGGCCGTCACCACCCGCGCGGAGTGCTTGAAACCGGCGAGTACGGCGTCGTGCGCGCGCCCGGAGTGGACGTAGTCCTCGCGGATCGCCGAGACGAGGAAGACCTCGTAGTCCATGGCGAGCCCGAAGAGCACGGCTATGACGATGATCGGCAGGAAGCTGATGACCGGGCCCGTGGTGTGCACCCCGAGCGCATCGGCGAGCCAGCCCCACTGGAACACCGCCACCACCACGCCGAACGCGGCGCCGACCGACAGCAGGAACCCGATGGCGGCCTTCACCGGCACCAGGACGGAGCGGAAGACCAGCAGCAACAGGACGAGGGCGAGGCCGACGACGACACAGGCGAACGGCAGCAGGGCCCCGGCCAGGCGGTCGGACACATCGATGCTCGCGGCCGTCGAGCCGGTGACCGCCAGCTCGGTGCCGGTGCGCTTCTCCAGGGCGCCCGCCCGGTCGCGTATGTCGTGCACCAGGTCGCGGGTCTTCTCGTCGGTGGGGCCGGTGCCGGGCACGATCTGCACGATGGCCAGGTCGTTGTCCGGGTTGAGCTGGGGCGGGCTCGCCACCTTCACGTTCGGCAGCTCGCCGAGGGCGGTGCCGACCTCCGTGGCCGCCTGCCGGAGCCGCTGACCTCGCGCGGCGCCGGTCTCGCCACGGTCGGCCCCGTCGGGGGTGACCACGACGAGCAGCGGGCCGTTGAAGCCGGGGCCGAAGCTGCGGGAGACCAGGTCGTAGGCCTGCCGCTGGCTGGTGTGCGGGGCGGCGCTGCCGTTGTCCGGCAGGGCCAGGCTCAGGTCCTTCGCGGGCACCGCGACGGCGCCGAGGCCCAGCACGACCAGGAGCACGGTCAGCAGCGGACGGGCCGTCACGGCGCGGGCCCAGCGCACGCCGAGCGGGGGCCGGGCGCCGCCGCCGGGGGCTTCCGGGGCCGCCTCGCCGCTGCCGGAGTCACTGCCGGGGCCTGTTGCCCGGGTGTCGCCGCGCTTCGCCTGACGGCGGGAGGGGCCGGGGCGCAGCCGCTCCCCGGCGAGCCCCATGAGCGCGGGCAGCAGGGTGACCGCGATGGCGACGGCGACCGTCACCGTCAGCGACGCGGCCAGGCCCATGATCGTGATGAACGGGATGCGCACCACGGCCAGTCCGGCCATCGCGATGACCACCGTGAGGCCGGCGAAGACCACCGCGCTGCCGGCGGTGCCGGTGGCCCGCCCGATGGACTCGGGCACCGCCTCGCCTTCCGCGAGCTGCGAGCGGTGGCGGGAGAGGATGAAGAGCGCGTAGTCGATGCCGACCGCCAGACCCAGCATCAGGGCCAGCGTCGGGGCGGTCGAGGAGAGAGTGATCAGCTCGGTCAGGGACAGCAGGGCGGCCAGCCCCACGCCCACGCCCAGCAGGGCCGGCAGCAGCGTCAGCCCCGCGGCGAGCGCCGATCCGAAGGTCACCAGGAGCACGATCAGCGCGACCGCCACGCCGATGAGCTCCTTGGCGCTGACCTCCACCCCGGTCGAGGAGAAGGCGTTGCCGCCGACGAGCACCCGCAGGCCCGCGTCGCGGGCCGCCGCCGTCGTCTCCTCCAGGGCGTCGACCGAGTCGTCCGCGAGCTCGTCGCGGGTCACGGAGTAGCGCACCTGCGCGAGCGCCACCCGGTGGTCCTCCGAGACCGTGCCGGTGGCGAACGGGTCGACCACCGCGGCCACCTGCGGGGCGTCGGCCGCGGCGACCAGGGTCCGGCCGATCGCCGCCTTGGCCTTGTCGCCGGTGACCGTCCCGCCCGGCGGCGCCTCGAACACGATCTGCGCGGAGGTGCCGCTGGCGGCGGGCAGCCGGTCGCTCAGCACGTCCAGGGCGTGCTGGGACTCCGTGCCGGGCACCCGGAACTCGTCGTTGGTGCGGCCTCCGGAGGCCACCACGCCGGTGACCGCCACCGCCAGCAGCACCAGCCAGCCGATGATCACCGCCATGCGGTGCCGGGAGCAGAACCGCCCCAGCCGATAGAGCAACCTCGCCATGGAATCCGCCCTCGCGTCCGGCGGGGCACGTGCCGCCCCGCGGCCTTTCCGCTTTCGATACGCGAGTGTATTGGATGCGTGAATGTATTGAATGCGAGGGTGTATCGGTTGTCGTACGCGGCGGGGGCCCGCGCCCGTGTTCTCGGGTCGGCTGTGGGGGAGCGGTTCTCCTGCCGGGCGTCAGCCGTTCGACCAGGGCGACCGGTCGCGCGCCTGCCCTCGGCGGCTCGGCCGGCCGGACGGGCGGTGGCCCGGCCACGGGCGGAGCCGGCCCGGCCAGAACGCCCAGCGCAGCGAGTCGGCCTCCTCCGGCGGCAGCAGGCCCGCCCCGATGAGCGCCGCCCGGCCCGCCTGGCGGCCCGCGATCCGGTAGCCGAGCTCGGAGGAATCCACCTCGTGATACGTGCCGTCCGTGAGCAGTACGGCGGCCGCCACCCCGTCGAGCCCTTCCAGCAGCCCCTCGCGCAGCGCCGGAAGGTACTCCGGGGGCAGACCCCTCTTCGGCACCGCGTTGAGCACCTCGAGCCCACCGTCCGGGCCGGGCGGCTCGAAGTGCGCGACGATGTGCGCGTACGGGCCGCAGGCGCCGATGTTGAGCTTCACCCGGACGCAGACGTCGGGGACGGGGACGGGGAGGCCGGTCATGGGCGCCACGGTATGGGGCCCCGGGGCCGGGTTGCGAGCCGGTATCCGGCGCCGACCGGAGCCGGTGGCCGGCGGGGCCGCCGCCCTCCCCGCCGACCGTGGGCAGGGGCGCGATTCCGCCCCGGGGGGCGATGGGCGCCTCTGCGATGCGGGGGAGTCCGCCCCCCCGCGATGTCGCCCGCGCGGTGTACGCGGCCCTGACGGAGCGGGGCGCGCTCGACCCGGACGGCGCAGCGCTCGCCCCGCATCACGCGGTCAGGGAACTGCGCGCCCGGCACCCCGAGGACCCGCTCCGCTGGACGCCGTACGTCCACGTCGGCCCTTGAGAAGCGGGGTGTGTGCGCCCCCACGTGCGCCCCTTGCACCCCCGCACGCCTCCGTCGGCGCCCCCTGCCGATCACGCCCCGCCATGGCCATGGCCACAGTTTCCGGCGGGCGTGGCGGGGCAGGATAGGGCGTGATCACCCTTGGTGTTGAGGAGGAGTACCTGCTGATCGACCCGGACACCGGAATGCCGGTGCCGCGCGGACAGCAGGTGCGTGCCCTGGTGAGTTCACAGGCCGGGCCCGGCGCCCCCGAGGTGCAGTCCGAGCTGTTGCAGGCCCAGGTGGAGGTCGCCACCCCCATCTGCCGGACCCTGGACGACGTCGGCGGCCATCTGCTGCGGCTGCGCCACGCCCTCGCCGCCGCCGCGGAGAAGGCCGGCTGCCGGCTCGCGGCGTGCGGCGCCGCCCCGGACGCCCCCACCGTCCCCGTGCCCGTGACGAACGAGCACCGCTACCGCGAACTGCGCCGGAACGCCGCCCGCCTGGTGGACGAGCAGCTGGTCAACGGCATGCACGTGCATGTGGCCGTGCCGGACCGGGACACCGCGGTGACGGTGCTCAACCGGGTGCGCCCCTGGCTGCCGGTGCTGGTGGCCATGGCCGGCAACTCGCCGCTGTGGCTGGGCACCGACACCGGCTTCGCCAGCTGGCGCACCGTGGTCTTCGGGCGGTGGCCGGTCAGCGGACCGCCGCCGGCCTTCGACGACCTCCAGGACTACGAGGGGCGGATCGACGCCCTGCTCGACACCGGGACGATTTACGACCGGGGCCAGCTCTACTGGCACGCCCGGGTCTCGGAGCGCTATCCCACGGTGGAGATCCGCGCCGCCGATGTGCAGCTGCGGGCGGACGAGGCGGTGCTCTTCGCCGGGATCGTCCGCGCTCTGGTCGCCACGGCCATCCGGGAGGACAAGGACAGCGAGCCGCTGCCGGCCACGCCGCCCGAGCTGCTGAGCGCGGCCACCTGGCTCGCCGCGCGCCGGGGCCTGAGCCACCACCTGGTGGGGCTCCGCGGCTCGCACGCGGCGGCCACCGACGTGGTGCGCGACCTGATGCGGCACATCCGGCCCGCCCTCGAGGAGTCCGGCGACCTGCCGCAGGTCGCGTCGCTGGCGCACCGGCTGCTGCGCGAGGGCACGGGGGCCGAGCGGCAGCGCCGGGCCCTGCGCGAGGGGGGCAGGCCGGCGCTCTACGGGCTCATCACCGCGCAGACCACGGCCTCCTGACGCCCGCGCCGGTGGGCACGGGCACCGCCCGTCCCCTGATCGCCGCACCGTCCGCGCCGGCCCGTCCCCCCCCCGGAACGCCGCGCGGACCACCGCCTTCCGAGCCGCGACGGCGGCCGTCCCCTTGCTCCACGCGAGTTGTCTCGTCCGGCATCGGGAGGAACCGCCGGCCGCTCCGGCGTTTTCGTTTCGTCTCGCGGGTCACCTGCATACGGACGGGTAGCACGAGCCGAGAGGACAGGACATCACATGGCCGACCCGAAGCAGGAACAGCGTGACGCCTTTCGCGCCGACGACCCGGCCGGGGGGCCGCTGACCACCGACCAGGGCGTCACCGTCGACCACACGGACGACTCCCTCACGGCCGGTGAACGCGGCCCCACACTGATGGAGGACTTCCACTTCCGCGAGAAGCTCACCCGCTTCGACCACGAGCGCATCCCGGAGCGCGTCGTGCACGCCAGAGGCGCCGGTGCCTACGGCTACTTCCAGCCGTACGAGTCCTGCGCGGAGTTCACCCGGGCCGCGTTCCTCCAGGACCCGTCGGAGCGCACCCCGGTCTTCGTGCGGTTCTCCACCGTCCAGGGGCCGCGCGGCTCGGCCGACACCGTGCGCGACGTGCGGGGCTTCGCCACGAAGTTCTACACCTCGGAAGGCAACTACGACCTGGTCGGGAACAACTTCCCGGTCTTCTTCATCCAGGACGGCATCAAGTTCCCCGACTTCGTCCACGCGGTGAAGATGGAGCCGCACAACGAGATCCCCACCGGGGCGTCCGCCCACGACACCCTGTGGGACTTCGTCTCCCTCCAGCCGGAGACCCTGCACACCATCATGTGGCTGATGTCCGACCGGGCCATCCCGCGCAGCTACCGGATGATGCAGGGCTTCGGGGTGCACACGTTCCGCTTCGTGAACGCCCAGGGCAGGGGCACCTTCGTCAAGTTCCACTGGAAGCCCAAGCTCGGGGTGCACTCGCTGGTGTGGGACGAGGCCCAGGAGGCCCAGGGCCGCGACCCGGACTTCAACCGCCGCGACCTGTGGGACACCATCGAGGCCGGGATCTACCCGGAGTGGGAGCTGGGCGTCCAGCTCGTGCCGGAGGAGGACGAGCACTCCTTCGACTTCGACCTGCTGGACGCCACGAAGATCATTCCGGAGGAGCTGGTGCCGCTGCGGCCCATCGGCCGCATGGTGCTCAACCGCAACCCCGACAACTTCTTCGCGGAGACCGAGCAGGTCGCCTTCCACACCGCCAATGTGGTGCCCGGCATCGACTTCACCAACGACCCGCTGCTCCAGGCCCGCAACTTCTCCTATCTGGACACCCAGCTGCTGCGCCTCGGCGGCCCCAACTTCGCGCAGATCCCCGTGAACCGTCCCGTGGCGCCCGTACGCACCAACCAGCGCGACGGCTTCCACCAGAGCAAGATCCACCGGGGCACCAACTACAGCCCCAACTCGCTCGGCGGCGGCTGCCCCGCCCTGGCCGACCCCGACACGCCCGCCTTCCGCCACCTCACGGAGCGCGTGGACGGCCACAAGATCCGCAAGCGGAGCCCCAGCTTCGACGACCACTACACCCAGCCGGCGATGTTCTGGCACAGCATGTCCGACTGGGAGAAGCAGCACATCGTGGACGCCTTCCGGTTCGAGCTGGGCAAGGTGAACGCGATGCAGGTGCGCGAGCGCACCGTCGAGCAGCTCTCACGCGTCGACCACGGCCTCGCGAGCGCCGTCGCCGAGGGCATCGGCGTCGCCCCGCCGCCGCGCCAGGAGACCCCCCGGCCGGCCCCGTCCCCCGCGCTGAGCTTCGAGAACAACAAGGGCGACGGCTCCATCACCACCCGGATGGTCGCCGTGCTGGTCTCCGACGGGGTGGACGCCGGGCAGGCCGAGGCCGTGCGCGGGGCGCTGACCGCGCAGGGAGCCATCGTCGAGATGATCGCCCCCAGGGACGGCGAGGTCGCGGGCGCGGGCGGGGCGGCGCTGGCGGTGGACCGCGCGCTGCCCACGGTCGCCTCGGTGCTGTACGACGCGGTGCTGCTGCCGTCGGGCGGGCTCGGCTCCGGCGATCCGCTCGCCGACGACGCCGCGCTCCGGTTCGTCGAGAACGCCTACCGGCACGGCAAGGCCATCGGCGCGCTCGGCGCGAGCGTGCCGGCCCTGGCCGGCCTGCTGCCGGAGACGGTCACGGTCGCCTCGAACGGCGGTGACCCGGTGGCCGACCGGGGCGTGGTCACCTGCGCCGAACCGACGGCGCCGGGCGAGGGCTTCGCCCGGGCCTTCGCCGAGGCGATCGGGGCACACCGCCACTGGGATCGACCCTCCCTGAGGCGGTGACAGCGGGCCCCCGCCGACGGTGGCGCCGGCCGTAGCCGAGCCCCGCCGGTCGCGGCGCCAAGGCCATGGCCGAGCCCGGCCGATCGTGCCGTCGGCCATGGCGGGCCCCACCGACGTCCGGGCCGCCCTCCTCCCCCGGGGCGGCC
>NZ_JBPQTV010000269.1:0-8856 GCF_051386515.1 Streptomyces sp. URMC 123
CCCGCCGCCCCGGAGGAGTGCTCGTGCACCGTGTTGGTCTCGCTGATCTTCTTCCAGGACTTGGGCTCCGCCCGCTTCACGGCCGCCCGCGGGGCTATCCGCGCCTCGGCGGCCTCGGGAGCCGACGGCTTCCCGGGGGTGTAGAGCCAGGTCTCGAACAGATCCGCGAGCGGCTTGCCCGAGACCTTCTCGGCGTACCGGACGAAGTCCCCGACCTTGGCGTTGCCGTACTTGTAGGCGGTGGGCCAGCCCTTGAGGATCGCGAAGAACTTCTCGTCGCCGATCTCGTTGCGCAGCGCCTGGAGGGCGAGCGCGCCCCGGTCGTAGACCGCGGTGTGGAACTGGTTGTCCGGGCCCGGGTCGCCCGGCTTGACCTGCCAGAACTCGTTGTCGGCCGGGTAGAGGCCGTAGACGTGGTCGGCCAGTTCCTGGGCCGTGCCCTCGCCCTCCTTCTCCGACCACAGCCACTGCGCGTAGCGTGCGAAGCCCTCGTTGACCCAGATGTCCTTCCAGTCCTTCACGGAGACGCTGTCGCCGTACCACTGGTGGGCCAGCTCATGGACGACGACGGAGACGTTCGCGCCCCGGTCGAAGGCCTGCTTGCCGTAGAACGGGCGGGTCTGGGTCTCCAGGGCGTAGCCGCGCGGGACGTTGGGGACGTAGCCGCCGAGCGCGTTGAAGGGGTAGGGGCCGAAGACCTCGGTGAGGTACTCGGCCACCTCCGCGGTGCGCTCGACGCTCGCGCGGGCGGCCCCGGCGTTGGCGCCCAGGTCCTTGCTGTAGGCGTTGAGGACGGGCAGCCCGTCGGCGGTCTTGTCGGTGGTGATGTCGAACTTGCCCACCGCCAGCGTGGCCAGGTACGTGGCCTGCGGCTTGTCGGAGCGCCAGTTGAAGCGGGTCCAGCCGGCCTTGGAGGTCTGCGAGAGCAGCACGCCGTTGCTGATGGCCTGGGTGCCGTCCGGGACGGCGACCGAGACGTCGTAGGTGGCCTTGTCGGTGGGGTGGTCGTTGCTGGGGAACCACCACACGGCCGCCTCCGGCTGCTGGGCGGCGACCCCGCCGTCCGGGGTGCGGTGCCAGCCGGTGTAGCCGTTGATCTTGACCTCCGACGGCTTGCCGGAGTAGCGGACCACCACGCTGATCTGCTTGTTCTTCTCCAGCGGGGCGGCCGGGGTGACCACCAGCTCATGGGCGCCCGAGGTGGTGAACGACGCCTTCTTGCCGTTCACCCGGATCTCGCTGACCGCGAGGCCGAAGTCGAGGTTGAACCGGGACAGGTTCTGGGTGGTGGTGGCGAGGATCGTCGCCGTGCCCTCCAGGAGGTCCGTCCGCGGCTGGTACTTCAGACGCAGATCGTAGTGGGAGACGTCATAGCCGCCGTTCCCGAAGTCCGGGTAGTAGGAGTCTCCGACACCCGGGGCGCCCGGAGTGAAGTCCGCTGCCGATGCCGGGATCGCCAGCAGCAGGCAGGCGGCCATGGCACTCGGGGCGAGGAGTCTGCGGTACACAAGTCCTCCAACTCGTCTGGGGAAAGCGCGTTCGACTGTGTCGTGGTCCGACCATATTCAGCAATGCGCGCCAACGGCATGTCCATGGCCAGTGCTGTCACATGATCGACACTTTGCCGACACGGGAATGTCCCCGGCCTCGCGGCCCCCGTACCGGCACGGGGAGCGTCCTCGGGGTGGCAGCCCCCGTACGGCACGGGGAACCCCCTCGGCCCCGCGGCCCCCGTTCCGCGTGTCCCGCCCCCTTCTGCGCGGGAGTTGACGGCGGTACCGTCCCGCACGTGGCGACTGACGCGGGGGGAGCCCGCACCCGGTGGAGACCGTTCGGGCCGGCGGTGCCCCCTGCTCCGCGTGCGACCCCTGCGGCGGCCTGTCCGGTCACCTCCCTGACGGCCCTGGTCACCGCCGTCGCGGCCGTGCTCCTGGTGCTCTTCGGTGCCGACGGCGCGGCCCTGGCCGCACCGAAGGTCCCGGGCGGGGTGGCGACCGCCGTGCGGGAAGCCGGCGAGGGCGGCAGCCGCGAAGCCGGCGGGGAAACGGTTCGGCAGGGGTTGAGCCATCCGGACTACTCCTACCGCGACGCCATCCGCGAGTCCGTCTGGGTGGACACCGGCCTCGACCTCGACGCGGACGGCCGCCCCGACCGGGTCGCCGCCGACATCGTCCGCCCCCGCGAGCCGGCCGACCGGGGCCACCGCATCCCGGTGATCATGGACGCGAGCCCGTACTACGCCTGCTGCGGCCGGGGCAACGAGAGCCAGAAGAAGACGTACGACGGCGCCGGCCGCCCCGAGGGGTTCCCGCTCTTCTACGACAACTACTTCGTGCCGCGCGGCTACGCGACCGTCCTCGTGGACCTCGCCGGCACCAGCCGTTCGGACGGCTGTGTCGACGTCGGCGGGCGCTCCGACATCCGGTCCGCCAAGGCCGTCGTCGACTGGCTGAACGGGCGGGCCCGCGCCTACACCTCGCGCACCGGCCCCACGGCCGTCACCGCCGACTGGTCCACCGGCGCCGTCGGCATGATCGGCAAGAGCTACGACGGCACCGTCGCCAACGGCGTCGCCGCCACCGGCGTGCGGGGCCTGCGCACCATCGTGCCCATCGGGGCCATCAGCTCCTGGTACGACTACTACTTCGCCAAGGGCGCCCCGCACCACAACGGCGGCCCCGACTGGCTCTCCCACTACGTGGAGCACACCGAGGCCCGCGCCCGCTGCGGCGCCGTCCAGCGCAGGCTCGTCGAGGAGGCCCCCCGCAGCGGCGACTGGACCGCGCTGTGGGACGAGCGCGACTACGTCCCCGACGCCCGCCGCGTCCGCGCCTCCGTCTTCGCCGTCCACGGCATGCAGGACCTCAATGTGCGCGCCAAACACCTCGGCCAGTGGTGGGACGCGCTCGCCCGCAACGGCGTGGAGCGCAGGATCTGGCTCTCCCAGGCCGGGCACGTCGACCCGTTCGACTTCCGCAGGGCCGCCTGGGTGAAGGCCCTGCACCGCTGGTTCGACCACTACCTGCTGGGGGTTCGCAACGGCGTGGAGCGCGAGCCGATGGCCGAAATCGAGCACGCGCCGGACCGCTGGACCGCGGACCGCCACTGGCCGCCCAGTGCCACCGCCCCCACCCGGCTCAGGCCCGGCCCCGGTGCCGTGCCCGGCGTCGGCACCCTGGGCCTGAAGCCGGCCCGCCCCGGCGCCCGGGAGACCTTCACCGACGACCCGCGGCTCGGCGAGACCGAGTGGGCCGCGCAGGCCGACACGCCGACCCCCGCGAAGGTGGCGTTCACCACCCGGCCGCTCGCCGCGCCGCTGCGGATCGCCGGCTCCGGCACGGTGACCGTCACCGCCGCCCCCAGCACCACCACCGCCCACCTCTCCGCCGTCCTCGTCGACCTCGGCCCGGCCACCATCCGCGACTACACGGCCCCCGGCGAGGGCATCCGCACCCTGTCCGGCCGCACCTGCTGGGGGAGCGGCACCCCCGCGGACACCGGCTGCTTCCTGGAGACCGAGGCCGATACGGCGGCCGTGGACCGCACCGTCTTCGGCCGCGGCTGGGCCGACCTCGGCAACCACGCCTCCGAGCACACCGGGCAGCCCCTGACCCCCGGCCGGGCGTACACCATCGATCTCCCGCTGCACGCCACCGACCACGTCGTCCCGGCCGGACACCGGCTCGGCCTGATCATCGGGGGCACCGACGCCGGGCTGATCGCACCGCCGGCCGGCCCGCCCACCCTCACGGTCGACCTCGCCCGCACCACGGCCCGGCTGCCGATCGTGGGCGGGGCCGCGGCGTACGCGCACGCCACCTCGGGGAACGGGCCGCACACCGCCGTGCCGCGGGACACCCCGCCGCGGACGGTGGGGGCGCCGCGCGCCGCGCCCCGGCTGCCCGCTGGCGCGGGCGAGGTGACGGCCGACGGGACGGCCGACAGTACGGTCGACGGCGCGCCCGACAGTACGGCCGGCGGCACGGCCCGCGCGGCGGCCCCCGGAGCCGCCCCCGGCCGCCCCACCACCGGCTTCGAGGACAGCGGCGGAGCCCGCTGGACCACCGAGGACGAGGAACTGCGGCTGCTGGCCACCGTGGACCGCGCCAGCGAGCGGATCGCCGTCGACCGCGTCGGCACCACCCGCCAGGGCCGCCCCCTGCACCTGGTCCGCATCGGCGCGCACCGGCCGCCCGACGCCGCCAGTACTGCCCGCGGCAACTCCGTTCTGCTGCTGTGCTCCCAGCACGGTGACGAACCCTCCGGCCGGGAGGCGTGCCTGAGCACCGTCCGCGACCTCGCCTACGCGCGGGACGAGGCGACCCGCCGCTTCCTGGAGCGCACCAGCGTCCTCGTCGTGCCCACCGCCAACCCCGACGGCCGGGCCGCCGACACCCGGGGCAACGCCGACGGCGTCGACATCAACCGCGACCACATCGCCCTGCGCACCGCCGAGGGCCGCGCCGTCGCCGCCCTGCTGCGCGACTACCGGCCGGACACGGTCTACGACCTCCACGAGTACGGGCCGACCCCGCCGTACTACAGCAAGGACGTGCTCTCCCTCTGGTCGCGCAACCTCAACACCGCGCCGGGCGTGCACCGCGAGGCGCGGGCGCTCTCCGAGCGCTACGTACGCCCCCGGGCGGAGGCCGCGGGATACAGCACCGGCATCTACGGGATCTGGACCGACCCCGTCACCGGTGAGCCGATCAAGCAGGTCGCGGGCGACGGGCAGGAGCGCATCCTGCGCAACACCGCCGGCATCAAACACGCCGTGGGTCTGCTCATCGAGACCCGCACCGACCCGCTCACCGAGGCGGAGACGCAGGACCCCGCGCTCAACAACCGCCGCCGCGTCGCCTCCCAACAGCAGGCCCTGCGCGGCCTGTTCGACTTCTCGCGGGAGCACCGGGCACGCGTCGAGGCGGCCACCACGGCCGCCCGCCTCACCGGCTTCGCCGACCGCGGCCCGGTCTACCTCGGCGGCGCCGACAACGACCCCCCGACGGCGGACCGCGTCCTCCGCGACCCGCCCTGCGGCTACCGGCTCACCGCGTCCCAGTACGCCGACGTCGGTGACGAACTCGCCCTGCACGGCGTGCGCGTACGACACGAGCGGGACGGGGTGCTCGTCCCCCTGCGCCAGTCACTGCGCGCCCTGATCCCCCTCCTGCTCGACGCGCGCGCCGCCCACCACCTCACCGCGGGGGACCCCGTGACGTCGTGCCACCCACGGTGAACCATGGACCGCCCGGGCCCGGGTCCGCCGGCGGTGACGGCGTGTGCGAGGCTTCGCTTACAACTCTCCGAAGGGACCGGTCATGACGCTCGGCATGGTGCTCCACGACGCCTCCTCTCGCGCTTCGACGCGGGAGCGGTAGCCCTGTCTGCCCCGAGACTCGTACCTGTGCCCTAACACAGCCATCGCTCCTGCTCCTCGTCGAAGTGCTCTTCGTGCCCCGCACGTTCGACCACGAGGAGTACCCCCGTGTCCACGACGATCCACTGGACCGAGAACCACACCGCCCGATCCGCCCGTTGGCACTCCGAGAACGCGACACCGGCCCCCAGCCGCGTGGTCGTCGCCGACGACCGGATGGCTGCCGCCACCGCGTACCGCCTGGTCTGCGAGGGAACGGCACTGCTGTGGCGCGGCGACTTCCCCCACGCGCGCCAACTGCTGCGCGCCCTGGGCCGCCGCGTCGACCGGAAGCCCTTCCGGCCCGGTGGCACCCCGGCCGAGACCTTCCATCTGCACCGCAGGGCCCGCGGCCACCGCGCCCGCGTGCTGGGCCGGCTCCTCGTGCTCCTGGGCGACGACCACTCCCTGGACCTGCGCAGGGCCCCCGATGTGCGGCGGGCGTGCGACGAGGCGTACGGCCCGCCGCGCGGGCCGGTGGCGATCTCTCTCACCGAGCTGCTGGGCGTCATCGGGGCGCATCAGTGGCGCGTCAAGGGCGTGGCGGTGCCCGCCCTCGGTGCCCGTGTCCACCCGCACTACGGCGTGTTCTCCCCGGTGCGGGGCGAGTACGTCGACCTGGTCGCCACGGCGCCGCTGCCCGCGCCGACGGGCCGCCGCACCGGCCCCCGTACCGCGTTCGACCTCGGCACGGGAACGGGAGTGCTGGCCGCCGTCCTGGTCCGCCGGGGCCTGGAGCGCGTCGTGGCCACGGACATCGCCCCGCGCGCCCTGGCCTGCGCCCGCGACAACGCCGGCCGACTGGGCCTGAGCGCGCGCGTCGAGGTCGTGGGCCCCACCCTCTTCCCGGACGGCCGCGCCGACCTCGTCGTCTGCAACCCGCCCTGGATACCCGCCCGTCCCACCTCCGCGGTCGAGCAGGGGGTCTACGACCGGGACGGCGGCATGCTCCGCGGCTTTCTGCGCGGACTGGCCGACCACCTCGAACCGGGAGGCGAGGGCTGGCTCGTCCTGTCGGACCTGGCCGAGCGCCTCGGGCTCAGGGAACAGCGCGAGGTGCCGGACGCCATCGCGGCGGCGGGCCTGCGGGTGGTGGACCGGATCGACACCCGGGCCCGGCACCCGCGAACCCGGGACACCACCGATCCGCTGCACGCCGCCCGTGTCGCGGAGATCACATCGCTGTGGCGCCTCGCCCCGAACGGCACATGAGTTCGCACTCTGCGAGGGGAGAGGCGGGTGGGGCCGGGCGGATCGGGCGAGTCACTCGAACGACGGTGTATCCGGAACCACCCGCGCCAGTACGGCGTTTCCGTACACATGACGTATTCCGAAGGTCGGAGCATTCCCGCGGAGCACGAGTACGTGACCTTCGGCCTGGCGCGGGCCATGCGCCCCGGGGGAGTGCTGACCGACGGCGGCTACCAAGCGCACCGGGAGTTCCTGGACTTCACCGTCGACGGCACCCCGCTGCTGCGGCGCCTGGCCGACCTCGACGCGGTCTCCCCGCTCGCCGCCGACCTCGGGCCGTCCCTCTTCACCAGCCATGTTCGCCGGCTGCTCCTGGAGGACGAACCGCCCGGGCCCGGCGGCCGGTACGTCATCTACGGCTGCCCCGAGTGCGAAGGGCCCGAGTGCGGGGTGGTCACCGCCGTGATCGAGCAGGACGGCGGTGACATCGTCTGGCGCGACTTCGCCTGGCAGACGGACGAGAACCCGGACCTCGAACGCAACGGTTACCACGGGATCGGGCCCTTCCGCTTCCGGGCCGGACAGTACCGCGCGGTCCTGCGTCAGTTGCTCGACGGCGACGACCGCGGCCTGGCGCCGGCCCGCCGGGTCCTGCTCATCGGCCGGCGCGCCGCCGTGCTCGCCCGGCTCGCCGCGGCCCTGCGGACGATCGGCATCGGCGCGGAGATCACCAGGGACGCGGTGGGCGCGCACGAGGACGAGCTGCGCACGTACGGGGTCGTCGCCTTCGGCCGGGCCGTCGACCCGGCGGAACGCGCCGCCGTGCGCCGGGCGTTCGAGAGCGCGGGCGCGGACGCGGTCTTCGTCGAGGGGCTCGCGCCCATCGTGCCGCTGCTCGTCGCGCAGATAGAGCAGGCTCTCGACCGCACCCCGCGCGAACAGCGCCGGCTGGCGGGGCTGGCGGCCGCGCCGGACGGCATCACGGTCGAGGTCACCACCCCGGGCCGGGTGCGGGTGGTGGCCTACCGCGTGGACCGGCTGTACCGGCGGCACGCGCGGGACCTCTTCGACGACCATCTGGAGGCCGGCCGCCACCGGATCGCGGCGGACCGCCGCGCGGTGCGGGGGGAGACGTTCATCGTCGCCCGAACGTCCGGCGGAGTCCTGGTGGCACCGGTGCTCGCGGGCTAGCGTGCCGCCATGACCGCTGTGATCCGCCTGGTGACCTACACCGATCTGGTCGAGGAGAACACGAACGCCCGGCAGATGTCGGTGTCGGCCCAACTGGAGGCCGAACTCGCGGACGGCCGGAGTGTGGTGCTGCTCTACGACCGTGGCTGGGGTGCCACATTGGGTGGTGTCGGCCCGGACGAGCCGGTCGACATCCGGGCGTGGGTTTCGGTCGAGGAGATCGAGACGGACGCCCGGATGGTGGTCGGGCCGGACGAGCCGCTCGAAGGTCGGACGTACGAGGAGACGGAGGCCAGCTACTGGGCATCGCTGGCAAAGGATCTCCTGCGCCAGGGCGTGGAGGTGGACGCGCGCGAGCTGGCGCGGCTGCCGCACGACGTCGTGCTCAGCGAGCGCCTACGGGCGTGGGTCACCGGGGAGGCGTGACGGTCCGGCGGCGGGGGACGCGCCCCTGGCCACCTTGATCATCTCCCGGCCCGGGCGGATAGGGTACGGATGTCACGCACATGCTGTGCCGTGACCCCGGAGAGTGACCCGGGCGACTGAGGGGGAAACACCATGAAGGCTCGGACCCGATTTCGCGGTGAGAGCGTTATGTGGGGGTCGGCGGCCGCGTGTCTGCTCCTGGCCTGCGTCGCGCCGCTGTTCGGCGATGACCCGAAGGGCGTCACGATGCCGCTCGTCAACGGCGTGCTCATCGCCAACGTCGCCCTCTACCTCCGCAGGAAGGGCGCGGCGCCGCGCAAGGGGCAGGCGCCCTCCGGCTGAGGACGGGGACACCCGCTCCCGCCCCGGGGCCGGCGTCCTGTAGGACACCGCCCCCGGGCCGGGGAAGCAGTCCCCGGGAAGCAGGCCCCGCACGCCGGCGGAGCCGCGGGACACGGTCAGGGCTTCAGCAGCCCCGCCCTCCGCAGCGCGTCCGCCATCGCCCCGTTCGCCGGCGCGGCCGTCTCCCGACCGCCCCCGCCCCGCGCACCGGCCCCGCGCGACCCCGTACCCCGCGCACCGCCGGTGCCGCCCGCGCCACCGCGCGAACCGCCCCCGCGGCCCTGCCG
>NZ_JBPQTV010000270.1:0-8853 GCF_051386515.1 Streptomyces sp. URMC 123
GTCGCGTACGACCACCCCGGAGCCCTCCCGGCCGGGCGCGGGCGCCCACGCCTCCAGCTCCACCGCGCCCCGCTCCCCGGCCACCGGCAGCACCGCGCCCGCCCTGGCCAGCACCGGCACCCGGGACAGCGGCGCGTCCACCACCACCCGGCCCGGCCCCTCGTACGCCTGCCCGGTGGCCGTGTCGTACCAGCGGCCCCGCGGCAGCCGCACCGCCCGCCGGGTCACCCCGGGACCCAGCACCGGGGCCACCAACAGGGCGTCCCCCAGCAGGAACGCGTCCTCGCAGTCCCGCAGCGCCCGGTCCTCCGGCGCGCCCCACCACACCGGCCGCACATACGGCGCGCCGGTGCGCCGCGCCAGATGGGCCAGCGTGACCAGATACGGCAGCAGGCGCTCCCGCTCCAGCAGTGCCGCCCGCGCGTGCTCCAGCACCAGCGGCCCGAACTCCCAGGGCTCCCGCCGCCCCGCCGTGATCGCCGCATGGGTGCGGAACAGCGGCATCCACGCGCCGAGCTGGAACCAACGCAGGAACAGTTCGGGCGACGGGGAGCCGGTGAAGCCCCCGATGTCCGGGCCGGAGTACGGCACTCCGCACAGCCCGAGGCCCAGCACCAGCGACAGCGAGGCCCGCAGCCCGGGCCAGCCGGTCGCCACGTCGCCCGACCAGGTGCCCCCGTAGCGCTGCATCCCCGCCCAGCCGGAGCGCGAGAAGAGAAAGGGCCGCTCGTCCGGCACCAGCGCGCACAGCGCCTCGTAACCGGCCCGCGCCATGGTCAGCCCGTAGACGTTGTGCGCCTCCCGGTGGTCGCCGCCCCGCCCCTCCAGGGAGTGCCGGGCCGAGCGCGGCAGGGTCGTGTCCCCGAACGCGGCGAAGGACACCGGCTCGTTCATGTCGTGCCACACGCCCGCGAAGCCCCGCGCCACGCGCTCCGCGTACAGCCCGCCCCACCAGCGGCGCACGCGCTCGTCCGTGAAGTCGGGGAACACCGAGTCGCCCGACCACACCACACCGCGCACCTCCCGGCCGCGCGCGTCCCGCACGAAGGCGTCCACCGCCTTCCCGCTCTCGTACACCGGTTCGCCCGGCGCCGCCTTCACCCCGGGGTCGACGATCGACACCAGCCGCACCCCGGCCTCGCGCAGTTCTGTCGCCAGGCCCGGCAGATCGGGAAAGCGCTCGGTGTCCACGGTGAACACCCGGTGCCCCCGGTAGTGGTCGATGTCCAGATGGACCGCCGACAGCGGCAGCCCGTGCTCGCGGTAGCCGGCCACGATCCGCCGCACCTCCGCCGCGCTGCCGAACCCCCAGCGCGCGTGGTGGTGGCCGAGCGCCCAGCGCGGGGGCAGCGCGGGCGCCCCGGTGAGCGCCGTCCACGCCTGGAGCACCCGGGCCGGCCCGCCCACCACGATCCACCGGCGCACCGGGCCGCCGTCCATGCGCACCTCGCAGCCGCCCGGCCGGTCGTGGCCCGAGCCGCCGCCCTCCTCGCCCTCCCACAGCCGCACCCGCCCGTCCCAGGAGTTGTCGTCGAACACCAGGTGCGTGCCGGCGTCCGACACCACGAACTGCACGGGCATCGTGATGTACAGCGGATCGTCGCCCGGCCCGAACGCCCCGCCGGGGTCGGTGTTCCACAGCCGGTACTCGCCGGTCCGCAGCCGGGGGCCGTGTGCCCGGCCGCCCAGGCCGAAGAAGCGGGCGTCCGCCGGCACCTCCGAGCGCCGCGCCCAGCGCGGGCCGGTCGGCCGGAACGCCGGGCCCGCCGGCCACCGGTCCGGTCTTCCCGGCCCTTCCGGCCCCTTCAGGGGTGGTGCGGCCGGCCCTCCCCGCGGTCGGCCGTTCACCCGGCCGCCCGCGCCGCCGCCCGCCCGGCCGTCCACCGGGTCCCACCAGCGCGGCGGCAGATCGCGGCGCAGCAGCAGCCCGCCCGGCGTACGGATCTCCACCGTGCCGTCGCGGGCCACCGACACCGTCATGCGCTCGGCGACCACCCGCCAGCCGCCGTCCTTGTCCGGCTCCAGCAGCGCCCGTACGTCGGTCTCCGGGCAGCCGCGCGCCAGGGCGTACGAGGGCTCCGGCTCGGCGCCGTCCCAGCCGCAGAACACCGCGCCGACCGAGGTCACCCGCACCCGCAGCGACGAGCGGGCGAACCGCACCACACCTCCCCCGGGCTCCGGTTCCGCGCCCGTCGCCGGGCCCGGCACCCGCGCCCGCTCCGCCCCGCGCCGGGGCAGCGCCGAGGCGTCCACCCGCTGCCGCCGCCACGCCGACCGCACCGCGCGCCACCCCCACGCCGAACCCGCCGTCGTCCCCACCGCCCTCACCGATCGCACCAGGTCCCGCGCATCCATGCTGTGCAGCCTGCCACCGGTGCGGAAGCGGGTGAGAGGTGTTCAGCCGTCGTTCACCCCCGCCTGGCCGCCTCGTTCCCGTGGCGTCGCCTCCGGCGGGGGGCGGCGCTTTCGGGGTGCTGCCTTCGCGGTGCCTCCTTCTCCGGCCGGGGGCGGCGCAGGGGGACGGCCGGCGCGACGGGGCGTCGTCACGGCATGGTGGGGGCGGCCCTGGTGCGGAAGTCGATCACATGGCATCGTCCTGCCCAGCCCCGCCGCGCACACCCCGCGCGGGCCGGGGCCGCCCGCACGAGTACGCCAGCCCGCACCAGAGACCGTAAGCGACCGCACGAGACCCATCAGCGATCACCGACGACGCGCACAGCCGGGAGCCGTGTCATGACCTCATCGAACACCGCAGCGCCGACGCCCGACCCCACCCCCCTCTGGCAGCCCGGCGCCGACCGCATCGACCGGGCCCAGGTCACCCGGTTCCACGCCTGGGCCGCGGAACGGCACGGCGCCCCCCGGCCCGTGCCCGGCGACCCCGCCGCCGACTACGCCGCGCTCCACCGCTGGTCCGTGACCGAGCCCGAGCGGTTCTGGCAGGCCGTCGTGGAGTGGTTCGACGTGCGTTTCACCAGCCCGTACGAGACCGTGCTGGCCGAGCGGACCATGCCCGGCGCCCGGTGGTTCCCCGGCGCCACCCTCAACTACGCCGAGCACGCGCTGCGGGCCGGCGAGGACCCCGCCCGCGCCGACGAGCCGGCCCTGCTCCTCACCGACGAGGACCTCCTCCAGCGGCCCGGGGCCGAGCCCGAGGCCGTGAGCTGGGCCGAGCTGCGCCGCCAGGTCGGCTCGCTCGCCGCCGAACTGCGCCGGCTAGGGGTCCGCCCCGGCGACCGCGTCAGCGGCTATCTGCCCAACACCGCGCACGCCGTCATCGCCTTCCTCGCCACCGCCACCGTCGGCGCGGTCTGGACCTCGTGCGCCCCCGACTTCGGCGCGCGCGCCGTCCTCGACCGCTTCCAGCAGGTGGAACCCGTCGTCCTGTTCGCCGTCGACGGCTACCGCTACGGAGGCAAGGAGCACGACCGCACCGCGACCGTCGCCGAGCTCCGCCGGGAGCTGCCCACCCTGCGCGCCGTGGTGCACGTCCCGCTGCTCGGCGGCCCCGCCCCCGTGGACACCCTCGACTGGGCCGACGTCGTGTCCGGGGGCGCGGACGGGAGTGCGGCCGGGAGTACGGAGGGCCGCGCGGCCGAGGGCGCCTCCGGGGGCGAGGCCCTGGAGTTCACCCAGGTCCCCTTCGACCACCCCCTGTGGGTGCTGTACTCCTCCGGCACCACCGGCCTGCCCAAGGCCATCGTCCAGTCCCAGGGCGGCATCCTCGTCGAGCACCTCAAGCAGCTCGGGCTCCACTGCGACCTCGGCCCCGGCGACCGCCTCTTCTGGTACACCTCCACCGGCTGGATGATGTGGAACTTCCTCGTCTCCGGGCTGCTGGTGGGCACCACGGTCGTCCTCCACGACGGCAGCCCCGGCCACCCCGACACCGCCGCCCAGTGGCGCGTCGCGGAGCGCACCCGCGCCACCCTGTACGGCACCTCCGCGGCGTACGTGATGGCCTGCCGCAAGGCCGGCGTCCACCCCGCCCGCGACTTCGACCTCTCCACCGTCCGCTGCGTCGCCACCACCGGCTCCCCGCTGCCCCCCGACGGCTTCCGCTGGCTCCACGACGCGTTCCACGAAGGGGACGGCGAGGACATGTGGATCGCCTCGGTGAGCGGCGGCACGGACGTGTGCAGCTGCTTCGCCGGCGCGGTGCCCACCCTCCCCGTGCACATCGGCGAGCTCCAGGCCCCCTGTCTCGGCACGGACCTCCAGGCCTGGGACCCCCGGGGCGAGCCGCTCGTCGACGAGGTCGGCGAGCTCGTGGTCACCGGGCCGATGCCGTCCATGCCGCTGCGCTTCTGGAACGACCCCGGGGACGTCCGCTACCGCGAGAGCTACTTCGAGACCTACCCGGGCGTCTGGCGGCACGGCGACTGGATCACCCTCACCTCGCGCGGCACGGTCGTCATCCACGGCCGGTCCGACTCCACCCTGAACCGGCAGGGCGTCCGGATGGGCTCCGCCGACATCTACGAGGTCGTCGAGCGGCTTCCCGAGATCCGCGAGTCGCTGGTCATCGGCATCGAGGAGCCCGACGGCGGCTACTGGATGCCCCTCTTCGTGCACCTCGCGCCCGGCGCCGTGCTGGACGACAGGCTCCGCGACAACGTCAAGCGGACCCTGCGCGAACACCTCTCCCCGCGCCATGTCCCGGACGAGATCATCGAGGTGCCGGGAGTGCCGCACACCCTCACCGGCAAGCGCATCGAGGTCCCCGTGAAGCGGCTGCTCCAGGGGACGCCGCTGGAGAAGGCGGTCAACCCCGGCTCGGTCGACGACATCGAGCTGCTGCGCTTCTTCGAGCGGATCGCCCGCGAGCGCGCGTCCTGACGGCCCGGGCCCGGGCGGGGCACCGCACCCCGTCCGGGCGCCGCACCGGTCCGGGCGCCACACCCGGACCGGGCGCGCACCCCGTCCGGGCCGCCGCCTGAGCCGGCCCGCCGTACGCGGTCGGGCCCGCCGTACGTGCAGATCCGGACCGCCGCACCCCTCACTGTCAGTGACGTCGATTACTCTGGGTGAGCATTGATCGACATGCTGAGCCCGACGAGCTGAGGGGGAGCGAACCATGGCCCGGACGAACCACGGCAGGAAACCACCCACCCCATCCACCCCGGCCGACCCGCCCGCCGGGACGGCCCCGCGCGGCGAGGTGCCCAGCACCCTCGCCCTCCTCGCCGACGAGCGGGACTTCGCGGCCATGCGGCACTACGCCACCTTCACGTTCTCCGACCACGAGACGTACTTACGGGCCATGGAGGCGCTGCTGCGCTCACTCGCGGCCGAGGGGGTCCACACCGCCGTGGCCCTCTTCGACCCCGACGACTACGCCGAGTTCTGCGCCGACACCGGCCTCGAACCGGACAGCCCCCTGAGCCGCACCCGCTACACCGCCGAGTGCGCCGCCGCGGGCCCCACCCTCCCCTACGAGGGCCAGCCCATCGACCGGCTCGCCGCCGCGCTGGTCGAGACCGCGGACCGGCACGCGACCCTGGAGTGCGCCGCCACCCTGCTGGCCGGCCTCGGCCGGTGCGCCGACTGCGGGGCCGACCTCGGCCGGGCCGCCTACCACCGGGCCGTGCACGCGGTGACCCGGCTCCTCGAAGCCGTCGGCCCCGGCGGCCACCACCTGGTGTGCAGCGTGCCCGTCAACGGCACCCCGCTCATCGCGGTCCTCCAGGCGAGAACCGGCCCCGGCGGCACGGCCCGGCTCCTGGAGGCCGAGGCACTGGTCTTCTGCACCGTGCTCGCCATCGGCATCGCCACCGACACCGGCGGCGGCCTCGTCCTGCGCACCGACCGCCCCCCGGCGGGGCCCGACACCGTCCGCGGCTGGGTGCTCAACGACGGCTGGCCCCGGCCGCTGACCGCGGCCGAAGTGTTCAGCGCCTACTGCACGGACGCCGACACCGGAGACCCCGTGCCCCCGGAACCGGGCGTCGAGCACCTGCCCGGCATCGCCCTGCCGGCCCCGGAGGACGACCACGGCCCGCACGGCCGCCACCGGCCCGAGGAGAAGCGGAGCCCCGAGGAGAAGCGGGAATGAGAAGGGCGATGGCCGTCCCGCCGCGAAGCGGGACGGCCATCGGCCTCGAACACCGGGGCGCCGACCGGCACCCCACGGACCGTGTCACCGGCCCGGGAACGGCCCGGTCACTCGCCGGACAGCACCGCCTGCGCGGCGCGCCGCGCCTCCTCGGCGGTGTCCGCCGCCCGCGCGGCGGCGGCGGCGCGCTCGCACTGCGCGAGCGTGTGCTTGGCCAGCGCGGCCCGCACATAGGGAATCGACGCGGCACCCATCGAGAGGCTGGTGACGCCCAGGCCCGTCAGCACACACGCCAGCAGCGGGTCCGACGCGGCCTCGCCGCACACACCGCAGCTCTTGCCCTCGGCCTTGGCGGCCTCCGCCGACAGCGCCACCAGGTCGAGCAGCGCCGGCTGCCACGGGTCCTGGAGCCGGGAGACCGCGCCCACCTGACGGTCCGCGGCGAAGGTGTACTGCGCCAGGTCATTGGTGCCCAGCGACAGGAACTCCACCTCCTGGAGGATCGAGCGCGCCCGCAGCGCGGCGGAGGGGATCTCCACCATCGCACCGAACTTCGCCCGCAGCCCCGCCTCGCGGCAGGCGTCCGCGAACGCCTTGGCGTCCGTGCGGTCCGCCACCATCGGCGCCATGACCTCCAGGTACACCGGCAGGCCCTCGGCCGCCTTCGCCAGCGCGGTGAGCTGCGTCCGCAGCACCTCCGGGTGGTCGAGCAGCGTCCGCAGGCCCCGGACGCCCAGCGCCGGGTTGGGCTCGTCCGCCGGGGTCAGGAAGTCCAGCGGCTTGTCCGCCCCCGCGTCCAGCACCCGGACCACCACACGGCCCTCGGGGAACGCCTCCAGGACCGTGCGGTACGCCTCGACCTGCTTCTCCTCCGACGGCGCCTTCTCACTGTCGTCCAGGAAGAGGAACTCCGTGCGGAACAGCCCCACGCCCTCGGCGCCGGCCTCGACCGCCGCTGGCACATCGGCCGGGCCGCCGACGTTCGCCAGCAGCGGCACCTTGTGACCGTCCGAGGTCGCACCCGGGCCCGAGGACGCGGCGAGCGCCGCCTTGCGCTCGGCCGCGGCGGCCTCCAGCTCGGACCGCTTCTCCGCGCTCGGGTCGACGAAAACGTCGCCCGTGCTGCCGTCCACCGCCACCACGGTGCCCTCGGCGAGCTCGCACGCGCCCGGCAGCGCCACGACCGCCGGCACGCCCAGCGCACGCGCCAGGATGGCGCTGTGGCTGGTCGGCCCGCCCTCCTCGGTCACGAAACCGAGCACCAGCGTCGGGTCCAGCAGCGCGGTGTCCGCCGGCGCCAGGTCCCGGGCGATCAGCACATACGGCTCGTCGCTGTCCGGCACACCGGGCATCGGGACGCCGAGCAGCCGGGCGACGATACGGTTCCGCACGTCATCGAGGTCGGCCACCCGGCCGGCCAGGTACTCGCCCGCGCCGGCCAGCAGCGCGCGGTAGGCGGCGAACGCGTCGTACACCGCGCGCTCGGCGGTGCTGCCCACGGCGATCCGCCGCTCGACGTCCGACATCAGCTCGGGGTCCTGGGCCATCATGGCCTGGGCCTCCAGGACGTGCTGGGCCTCGCCGCCCGCCAGATTGCCGCGCGCGACGAGGTCCGCGGCCACAGCCTCCACGGCCTGGCGGGCACGCCCCTGTTCGCGCGGCGCCTCGTCCGTGGGGATCTGCTTCGCCGGCGGCTCCAGGACCGCCGTGCCCATGTGCCGCACCTCGCCGATCGCCACCCCGTGGCTCACGCCGACGCCTCGCAGCGTTGTCTCCATTACACCCGTCTCCGGTTGATGCGGCGGAGCTGACGCCGCCGCGGTTGATGTCGTACTCGCCGTCCGTACGGCGCGAAGGTCACTGCCAGGTGAAGAGGGCGTCGCCGGTCTTGACGTCGCCGTCCTCCAGCAGGTCGCCGAGGGACTCGGCGGACGCCTCCAGGGCCACGATCGGGCAGACGGGGGACTTGCCGGCGGCTTCGACGTCGGCCGGGTTCCAGCGCACGACGACATCGCCGCGCTTGACGGTGTCGCCCTTGTTCACCAGCAGCTCGAAACCCTCGCCATTGAGCTGGACGGTGTCGATGCCGAGGTGGGTGAGGACGCCGTGCCCCTCACCGTCGACGACGACGAAGGCGTGCGGGTGCAGCGAAACGATCAGTCCGTCGACCGGGGCGACGGCCTCGGAGGGCTCGCGCACGGGGTCGATGGCGGTACCGGGACCCACCATCGCGCCGGAGAAGACCGGATCGGGCACTGCCGCGAGTCCGATGGCGCGTCCGGCGATAGGGGACGTCACGGTGGTCATGGGAGGCCTCCCAGGGGTGGAGATTCAACAGGCGCCGTCCTTACCTGTCCGCGGACGGCATGCTGATCAGAGCGTAAGTCATAGGAAGTGGCGATTCCGCATGAGCCGGAGGCCCCCGGCAGGCCCCCTGAGAAGGGGGTCGACGCCCCTCGGACGGCGCGTGCTCCGCCGCCGCTGAATCGATTTGCCTCGCCCCTGGCGGAGATGTACTGTCGTACTCCTGCCCAGGCCGAACGCACCGCAGAGACTGCGAGCGTGGCGCCGGGGCGGCACCTATCGAACTCCGATCCGATCTCGGGTCGGCCGCCGTGTGTCCGCGTTTTCGCGGAGACGGTGGTCGGAAGAGCGGAAAAGGGCTGATAGAGTGGGAAACACCGAAGGGAAGCGCCCGGAGAAATCAGTGAAATGATTTCAAAGGAAGCGTCCGTTCCTTGAGAACTCAACAGCGTGCCAAAAGTCAACGCCAGATATGTTGATACCCCGTCTCTTGG
>NZ_JBPQTV010000271.1:0-8849 GCF_051386515.1 Streptomyces sp. URMC 123
CCCCCCCCCCCCCCCCCCCCCCCCCCCCCCCCCCCCCCCCCCCGGCCGTGTGGCCGAGCAGATCTCGCAGACCCGTGGTGACGGGGGCTGCGTCGGGGGTTCCGCTGCTTCAGCCGGGGAGGGAACAGGGCGAGGCGGTGATGCACTTCGCCAGCGGTATGCCCGCTGACGACACGGTTGGGAACACGTTCTCCGTCTCGAAGAAGGACTCCCGGGCGGCAAAGGACGCTCACAGATGGGACACAGGGGTGGTTCGGTTTCCCCGGTCTGGTCGGATCGTTTTCGGCGACGTCGCTGTCGTTCGAGATAAGCGTCCCGACGACAGCGCGATGAGCACAGGGGGCGGCGCCGTCCGGGCCTGACCCGCATGGTCTCGCCGCACTGCCGACAGGGCACTCGCAGCCACTCGCTGAACGGGTGGCGTCTGCGGTATGCCTTCTGGTGGCAAGCCTGCGAACAACGCAGAGCCTGACGTCCAAGGATGCCGAGAGGCGGCATGGCGGCCCCGCACTCCAGACAGTGTCGGGTCTCCAGCGTGATCCGCAGGAAGTCCGGATCGCGGCCCGTGACGGCCGCCAGCCGCGACCAACTCGGGAGGCCTCGATCATCGGGCGGTTCGCAGAGAAACATCCGCAGATAGCCCGGAACCAAGTGGTTTGCGTGGGCGAGGCGAACGATGAACGACCGGACTCCTTCGCCGCCTCGCGGGCGGACCTGGACGGGCAGCAGGCGGAGGTTCCCGCTGATCACGCCGCTCTCGGCGATGCTCATGAGGCCGGTTTGGACTTCCGGGTCTCGGCCGCGCGGTCGAGTTTCACGTTCTGCAGGGACTTGCGGGTGATCCTCTCGGTGCCGTCCAGGATCGCATCGAGGGCGGCCCCGCGGACGAGGTGGGACAGCGACCCGATCATGCCGCCGGTGCGCTCGTGGAGGTAGTGGGCCAGCCCTTCCAGGGTTCCCGGCCGGTGATGGTGCAGCCGCAGAGCCTCTTCCAGGGTGGTGACCAGGCCGGTCCACTCCTCGGTGCGGGGGAACGCGACGGTTTCGATGACCCCGAACCGGCCCGCGATCTGCCGTCCCCGGGTGCCGTTGAACAGGCCCTTCGCCTCCAGATCTACTCCGGCATAGACGAAGGTGGCCGGGATGCGCTCGGAGAAGTACTTCAGGGTGTCGGAGACCTCGGCTCCGCTGCGGGTCGCGAGGGAGAGATTGTGCAGCTCGTCGACACAGACGACGGTGACCCGCGCGTCGATCAGAACCCCGCAGACAGCCTCGATGACGTCGGTGATGTTGGCGCGGACGGTGACGGGCAGGCCGGGGAAACGGGCGAACTCCACGGCCAGCATGCGCGAGGTCGCGGCGGGCGGGACGGTGACATAGACAACGGGGATGCGGCCGCCGACGCCGGGGTGCTGACGCCGGTCGATGGCTTCGACGGTCTTGCCGAATTGGGTCAGAGCGGTGGTCTTGCCGGTGCCGGCCGGGCCGGCATCAACTCGCCCGGCGCCGCGACCTGCTCATAACGGAACGGCCCCTCCGGCTGGTTGGCCAGAGACTGGCGAGTGCGGGCCGACCCGGTCACCGAGACGCCGCCGGACAGCTTCGCGAACAGGCGGTAGAACGTCGCCCGCGACGGCATCTCCACCACGTCCTCGCCGTGCTCGGCGGTCAGGATGCGGCCGGTCCGCCAGCGCGCGTACTCGATCGTGCGAGTGGACGCCGGGACACTCTCGGCAACGACCTGACGCATCGCCGCCACACCCGAGGATCAGCCCGGCCCAGCAGCGAAGCGTGCGGCGCGAGACGGCGGTCCGCCACCGCGGCAACCCCGCCGGCCTCGTAACGCTGCCGCTTGCGCTTGACCGTCCGTGCACTGACCTCCTCGCCCCGTGCGGCCAGTTCCGCGGCCTTCGCCCGCTCACGCTCGGCCAGCGACCGGCGGGCCGGGTCGCGTGGCCCGCTCTGCGGTGCCCAGGGCAGCGAAGTCCTCAGCCCCTTGGAGGTGAACCTGGTCGACGAGCATGCCCGTGCCATGAACGTCGGCCAGGCGGACCCGCATTCCGGTGAGCGCGACGATCGTGTACGTACTCTTCTCGAACCTGGCCCGGTCACCCAGCCGCAACCGCCCGGGACGCGCAGACCTCACGATGCCCTCCCCGCCGCCAGGCCGACGACCGTCCCGCCGTCCAGCGGAGCCGGGACCAGATCGGCCGTCAGCTCGTTCCGCCAGAGCAGGTGGTAGAGCGCCGGCAGCACCGCGTACTTGTCCCCGACCCGGTCAGCACCGGTGAACAGCAGCTGAGGCTCGGCGAACACCTCCCGCAAGGCATCCGCCACCGAGGCCCGACGGCAGCGCACGCGAAGACCTCGCCGGCCTCCTCGTCGACGAGACCCTCCGGCCGGACATCGACCACCACACCGGTGCCATCGGCCAGCCGCGCAAAGTAGTCCGGAGTGTGCTGACGAGCCCGATCGCCATCCCACCAGGACAAGCAGAACGGCTGCGAGGCCAAGGCCACCACAGCAGGGTCGAAGTCCAAGGCCATCGCGGCATCCCGCTCGATCCACGACTCGTAACCCAAGGCGGCTCCCGACTGCGCAGGCTCGCTCACGGCCACCTCCCCAACGCCCATGCCCCTCGCTGTGAGCGTCGGCCACCCGGCGCGACGCCATGCCCCGGACACAGAAGGCGTCACCCCATCGAGCGACCACCCGTTCCGTACACCGCGAGAACCAGATCACTTGAGACCACAGACCAGTTCCTCTCGTATGGCACAGAACGGGGACACGTTCGCGGCCCTCAGTCGATACAGAACTCGTTGCCCTCGATGTCCAGCATCGGGATGCACGCATCGTTGCCGTCGTACAGCGTTTGCACGTGTACCGCGCCAAGCGGGACCAACCGTGCGCATTCGGCCTCAAGTGCGGCGAGGCGCTCTTCACCCACGAGTCCCGTGCCGACCCGCACATCAAGATGCACCCGGTTCTTAACGGCCTTCCCCTCGGGGACGCGCTGGAAGTACAGCCGCGGGCCCACACCTGAGGGATCAATGCAGGCGAACCAAGAATCCCGCTGCTCAGGTGGCTGCGAGACCTTGAAGTCATCCCAAGCGGCAAACCCCTCCGGCGGCGGTACGACGTACCCCAACACCTCGCACCAGAAACGAGCGAGGCGCTCAGGTTCTGCGCAGTCGAAGGTGACTTGGAACTTCTTGATCGACGTCATCGGCACACCATATTGGCGCCTGCCGTTCACCGAAATCCCGGGGTTCCACGGCGTGCGGCGTGAGGTCTCGCGTGACATGAGCAGCGTCAACGGGCCAGATCACCTGAGACGACGAGCGAACCAGACCAGATCACCTGAGACAGGGACCAGATCGACAGAGACGGGACAACTGGCGGTGTTCGACGAGACCCTTGCCGGGCGAGTGTCGGCGATATATCGTTGACGTATCGCGACAGATCACCGACGAAGGGACACTGCGATGCGTATTCATGGACACGGCCCGGACGAGCGCGGGCGTGGTGGCCGGGGCCGCGGGCCGGAGCGGGGCGCCTGGGGCGAGCGGGAGCAGCGGCGGGCGGCCTTCGGGGCGTTCGGGCCGCCCTTCGGCGGGCCGGGGCGCGGGCGCGGCGGACCGCGCGGGCGCGCCCGCCGCGGTGATGTCCGCGCGTCGATCCTGGCGCTGCTCACCGACCGCCCCATGCACGGCTACGAGATGATCCAGGAGATCGCCGAGCGCAGCGGCGGCGGCTGGAAGCCCAGCCCCGGCTCCGTCTACCCGACCCTCCAGCTGCTGGAGGACGAGGGGCTGATCACCAGCGTCAGTGAGGGCGGCAAGAAGCTGTTCGAGCTGACCGAGGCCGGCCGGGCCGAGGCCGGCGCCGGGCCCGAGGCCCCCTGGGACGCGGCCGGGCGCGGCGCCGACCGGGAGGCGATGCACGAGATCCGCAAGGCCGGGGGCGCGCTCGTCGACGCCTTCCGCCAGGTCTGGGCGACCGGCAGCCCCGAGCAGCGCGAGAAGGCGCTCGCCGTCATCAACAAGGCCCGCAAGGATCTCTACCTGATCCTCGCCGAGGACGACTGACGGGCAAGCGTGTGCGGGCGCGGGCGCGGCCATCTTGACGCCGTGTCAGGGCGTGGACAGACTCCGGGCGCCGACGGAAACGGAGTGTCGTCATGGAACTGCTCCCCGTGTCCCTGTCCCTGGTGCGCGCGACCCTCTCGCGCACGCCGTTCTCCGCGTTCGCGTCCGCGGGCGCGCGGGCCACCGTACGCACCGTACGGTGGAGAGCCGTCCGCTCTCCCGGCCGCCCCCACCTCGGCCGCCCGCACCCGGGTCGTCGCCCGCACTCCGGCCGGCTGCGCCGGCTCACCGTCCTCGCCGCCGTGACCGCCTGCGCCGCGGCCCTGATCTCCCTCCCCGCCGAGGCGGACGGCCCCCTCTACCGCGACGCCGGGGCGCCCGTCGACCGCAGGGTGGCCGATCTGCTCGGCCGCATGACCCTGGACGAGAAGATCGGGCAGATGAACCAGATCGCCGTCATCCGCCTGCAGGGCGACTGCCGCTGGAGCGGCGGCGAGCTCACCGAGAGCTGCCTGAGGACCGTCCTCGGCGACCACGCCGTCGGCTCGATCCTCTCCGGCGGCGGCATGGGGCCGCCGCGCAACACCCCCAAGGACTGGGCGCTGATGGTCAACGCCGTGCAGCGGTACGCCGTGGAGCGCACCCGGCTGCACATCCCCGTCCTCTACGGGGTCGACGCGGTCCACGGCCACAACAACGTGCTCGGCGCCACCGTCTTCCCGCACCAGATCGGCCTGGGGGCCACCTGGAACCCGGGCCTGGTGCGGGAGACCGGCGCCGCCACCGCGCGGGCCGTCGCCGCCACCGGCATGGACTGGAACTTCTCACCCGTCGCCGACCTCGCCCGCGACCAGCGCTGGGGCCGCTACTACGAGACCTACGGCGAGGACCCGCTGCTCGCCGGCGAGCTCGCCGCCGCGGCCACCAAGGGCCTGGAGGAGGCCCGGGGCGCCAAGCGGGTCGCCGCCACCGTCAAGCACTTCGGCGGCTACTCCGAGCCGTTCAACGGCCACGACCGGGCCCCCGCCGACGTCTCCCCGCGCTATCTCCAGGACACCCTGCTCGCGCCCTACCGCGCGGCCGTCGAGGCCGGCGCGAAGACCGTCATGGTCAACTCGGGCGCCCTCAACGGCGTTCCCGCCACCGCCTCCCGCCATCTGCTCACCACCGTGCTGCGGGAGCGCTGGGGCTTCACCGGGGTCGCCGTCAGCGACTGGGAGGACGTCCGGGCGCTGCACACCAAGTACCGGATCGCGGCCGACTACCCGGAGGCCATCGCGCTCGCCGTCAACGCCGGCCTGGACATGGCGATGGAGCCCTTCGAGGCCGAGGAGTTCGCCGACGGGCTGCGCACCGCGATCCGGCGCGGGCTGGTGAGCGAGCGCCGCGTGGACCAGTCCGTCGCGCGCGTCCTGCGCCTGAAGTTCGAACTGGGACTCTTCGAGAACCCGTACGTCGACGCCGACCGGGCCGACGCCGCCGTGCTCGGCGCCGACCGGGACCTCGCGCGGCGCGCGGCGACCGAGTCCCAGGTGCTGCTCCGCAACGAGGGCCGCGTCCTGCCGGTGCCGGCCTCCGCCCGCCGGATCGTCGTGGCCGGCTCGTACGCCGACGACATCGCGAGCCAGGCGGGCGGCTGGACCGTCGGCTGGCAGGGGGTCCCCGAGGGCGTGGAACTGCCCGGCACCACCGTTCTGGAGGGGATCGAGGCGGCCGCGCCCGAGGGCACCGAGGTGGTGCGCGCCAGAACGGCGGAGGAGGCCGCGGAGCAGGCCCGGAACGCCGATCTGACCGTCGTCGTGGTGGGGGAGCGGGCCGCCGCGGAAGGGCAGGCCGACAACCCCCGGCCCGAGCTGTCCGCGGACCAGCAGGCGCTGGTGAAGGCGGTGCGGGCGAGCGGCAGGCCGGTGGTCCTCGTGGTGATCGCCGGGCGCCCGCTGGCGCTCGGGGACGCGGCGGGCACCGAGGGCCTGCTGATGGCCTGGCTGCCCGGCACCGAGGGCGGGCACGCGGTGGCCGACGTCCTCTTCGGCGCGGCCGAACCGAGCGGGCGACTCCCGGTCTCCTGGCCACGCCGCGTCGGTAACGAGCCGATGTACTACCAGCAGTTGCCCGGCACCAACGCCGGGGCGGAGTCCTCGTACGACGCGGCCCACGCCTTCGGCGACGGCCTCTCCTACACCACCTTCTCCGTCGATTCCCTGACGGCGCCGGGCACGTCCCTCCCGGCGGGCCGCCCGATCCGGCTGGCGGTCCGGGTCTCCAACACCGGGGAGCGCGCCGGTGACCTGGTGGTCCCGGTGTATGTGGCGCGCCCGGTGAGCCGGGTGCTGGCCCCGCCGCGCAAGCTGGTGGCCTTCACCAAGGTGCGGCTGGCGCCCGGGGAGTCCCGGGACCTGCGGCTCACCGTCCCCGAGCGGGCGCTCGCGGTGACCCCCGGGGACCTGGACGGGTCGGGTACGCCCCGTGTCGAACGTGGTGCGTACGAGTTCCGCGTGGGCGATCGCACGGCGCGGCTCACGCTGACCTAGCGGAAGGGGGACGGGACGTCGTTCGAGGCGCGTGCGTTCTCATCCGTAAGGAGGAGAACGGGCTCCCCGGCGCACAACCTCGGTGGGACCTGACAATGCCTCCCGCCGGGGATGCCGATCTCCGTACGACCTGATGAGGTGGAGGGGTGCACAGACGGACACCCCGGCCCGAACCGCCGACGCCCTCGTACCCGCCGGCGCCACCGGCGGCCGCGCCGGCCGGCGGCGGGGGACCGGCCCACCGCGGGCCGGGCCTCGACGACCGGTTCGGTGCCCTGACGGCGGCCGTGGTCTCCGGCGCCCGGCGGCGCGCCGTGCGCGACGGCGACCGCCAGGTCGACACCGCCCATCTGCTCCACAGCCTGCTGGAGCTGGACGGCGAGGCGCGGGCCGCCTTCGACGGCGGGCCGCGGCAGATCGCCCGGCTGCTCGGCTATCTCGCCCAGCGCGCCATCGGCTACGGGCTGCGCTGGCGGGGCGCCGTGGAGAACTCGGGCGCGGTCCCCGTCCTCCGGACGGCCGCGGGGATCGGCTGGTCGCCGGCGGCCGCCGGGGCGCTGGAGCGCGCGCTGCGGCGCCCCTCGGCCCGGGGCGCGCGCGAGGTCACCGGCCCCGATCTGCTCGCCGCGCTCGCCGCCGACCGGGGCTGCCGCGCGGTGGAGGTGCTCCAGCGCGCGGGGGTCGACGTGGAGGCGCTGCTCGCGCGCCTGGACGCGGCCCCGGCCGTGGACGCCTGACGCGGCGCGGCCCCGCCCGCGCGCTACGGGCCGCGGCTCGTGGCCTGCGGCTTGTGGGCTGCGGCCTGTGGCTCGTCGACTGCGGGGCGGGACGGTGGACCGCGGCCCTTGGCACGCGAGCCGGGAACCACGGCCCGTGAGCGCGGGCCATGGAGCGCGGCCCGCAGGTACGCGACGGGCCGGCCGGCCCCGGTACGGGCTCCGCGCTCGGTCCGCTCCCCGGCGCGAGGCCGGCCGCGTCAACCCACACCCCGTCTTTTCGGTTGCCCGCCCGGCACACGCGATCTAGTGTGCCGATCATGCATTCGATCGCTCTCCCGCTCTCGCCGCCCGTCGCCTAGCGCGGGCGGTCGTCGCACTCCGGAAGACCCGGAAGACCCGGAAGACCTGGAACACCCGGCTCGGGCCGTGCCCCGAGCGGGTCGTCGCTGCCCGCGCTCGCCGTCACGCGACCCCTTCCGAGTTCTTCCCTGGAGAGAGCACCCGTGTCGAAGAGTGCTGTCGGCCTGCCCGTCGGGCGAGGCCTGTTCTACCTGTCCGTCGCCGCTGTCGCCTGGGGCACCGCCGGTGCCGCCGCGGCCCTGCTGTACCGCATCTGCGATCTGGGGCCGATCGCCCTGTCGTTCTGGCGCTACGTGGGCGGCCTGGCGGTGCTGCTCGCCGTCCGGGCCCTGCGCCCGGGGCGCGCGGTGGGCGCAACCGCCCCGCGCCAGGTCGAGCCGCGCGGGCGGCGCCTGCTGCGCGTCGCCGTGACCGGCGTGGGCCTGACCGTCTTCCAGACCGCCTACTTCGCGGCGGTCCAGGCGACCGGGCTCGCGGTCGCCACGATCGTCACCCTGGGGGCGGGACCCGTCCTCATCGCCCTCGGCGCCCGCTGGGGCATGGGCGAGCGGCTCGGCCTCGGTGGCGCGGCGGCCGTGGCCGGTGCGCTCGGCGGGTTGTTCATCCTGGTGGCCGGCAGCGGCGGGGCCACCGTGCGCCCGCTCGGGGTGGCGCTGTCCCTGCTCTCCGCCGCGGCGTACGCCGTCATCTCCCTGCTCACCCGCTGGATGGGCCTGTCGGGCGGGGCGGCGGACGCCAGTACCACCACGGCCTGGGCGTTCGCCGTGGGCGCGGTCTGTCTGCTGCCCCTGGCCCTCGGCGAGGGGCTGCTGCCGCACGGCGCCGACCTCGGCCGCGTCCTGGTGCTGCTGGGCTATGTGGCGGCCGTTCCGACGGCCTTCGCCTACGCGCTCTACTTCGCCGGCGCCGCCGTCGTCCGGGCGGCCACCGCATCGGTGATCATGCTGATCGAGCCGGTGAGCGCGGCCGTGATCGCCGTCGTGCTGCTCCATGAGCGGCTCACCACCGCCACGGTGCTCGGCACCGCGCTGCTGCTCACGGCGGTCGCCGGGCTGGCGGTCACCGAGGCCAGAGGAGCGGCGGCACGCAGGGCGGCCGCGCCGGCCTGACGGCGAGGCGGGGTGGGGGGGGGGGGGGCCCCCCCCCCCCCC
>NZ_JBPQTV010000272.1:0-8820 GCF_051386515.1 Streptomyces sp. URMC 123
CCCGTACGCTCCGCCCCCGCCCGCCTCCGCGCCGGGGCCGGAGCGTACGGGCCCGGGCACCGACCAGGACTCCGACCCGAAAGCCGACGCGGAGCCGAAATCCGACGCCGAGCCGACAGCGAACGCCGACGCGGGCACCGACTCCGACACCGACTCCGAGCTGGACGCCGACGCCGACGCCGATGACGACGACGAGCGGCAGAGCAGGCCGGGCCGCGGCGAGGTCGGCCGGAAGGTCCGGCTGCACACCGGCACGGCCACCGTCGACGGGGAGCGGGCCGACTACCGCTTCGCCTCCGTGGCCGCCACCACCCCCGGCGGGGAGACCGTGACGGTGTCCGCCGGCGCCCCGCTCGCCACCGAGCGGCACGCCGTCGCCGAGGTGCGCACCGCGATGCTCGCCGGGCTGCCGGCGCTGCTCGTCGTCGTGGCCGGCGTCACCTGGCTGGTGACCCGGCGCGCCCTGCGGCCCGTCGAGGCGATCCGCGGCGAGATGGCCGCCATCACCGCCTCCGCCGACCTCTCCCGGCGGGTGCCGGAGCCCGGCACGGGCGACGAGGTGGCCCGGCTGGCGGCCACCACCAACGAGACCCTCGCCGCGCTGGAGGCGGCGGTCGACCGGCAGCGGCGGTTCGTGGCCGACGCCTCGCACGAGCTGCGCAGCCCCATCGCGTCGCTGCGCACCCAGCTGGAAGTGGCCGTGGCCCACCCGGAGCTGCTGGATGTCGCGGGCGCGGCCGCCGACACCGTACGGCTGCAGCGGCTCGCCGCCGATCTGCTGCTGCTCGCGCGGCTGGACGCGGGGGAGCGGCCGCGGGAGGGCGGCCGGGCCGACCTCGCCGAGCTGGTGCGGGCGGAGCTGTCCGAGCGGGCTGCCGAGCGGACGGCCGGGCGGGTGCCGGTGCGGATCGGGGAGCTGCCGGAGCGGCTGGAGGTGCCCGGCTCGCGCGCCCGGCTGGCCCAGGTGCTGACCAATCTGCTGGACAACGCCCAGCGGCACGCGGCCTCGCGGGTGACGGTCTCGGGGCGGCGGGAGGGCGATCGGGCGGTGCTGGAGGTCGCCGACGACGGCGCGGGGGTGCCGGAGGCGGAGCGCGAACGGATCTTCGAGCGGTTCGTCCGGCTCGACGACGCGCGCAGCCGCGACGAGGGCGGCGCGGGTCTGGGGCTGGCCATCGCCCGCGATGTGGTCACCCGGCACGGCGGCACCCTGGGGGTGCGCTCCGCGCCGGGGGGCGGGGCGCTGTTCGAGGTGCGGCTGCCCCTGGCGTGAGCGGGTGTCGTACGCGGCTCGCCGGGCCGGGGCCGGTCCGGGGAGCCGCGTACGACAGGGGCTGACGAGCCGCGTGCGACGGAGGGGCTACGAGCCGCGGCGCTGGGCCCGCAGGTGGTCGGCGATCGGCTGCAGCGAGGCGCGCAGCGTCTCCAGGTCCTCCGCCGACAGCAGGTCGATGAAGTGCTTGCGCACGGAGGCCACATGGTGCGGGGCCACCTTGCGCATGGTCTCCATGCCCTGCTCGGTGAGGACGGCGAAGAGCCCGCGCCGATCGGACTCGCAGTTCACCCGGCGCACCAGGCCCGCGTTCTCCATGCGGGTGATCTGGTGGGAGAGGCGGCTCTTGGACTGCAGCGTGGCGGCCGCGAGGTCGCTCATCCGCATCCGCCGCTCCGCCGACTCCGAGAGGTTGACCAGGATCTCGTAGTCGTTGTTGGTCAGTCCGAACGGCTGAAGATCCTTCTCGAGCTGGTGCATCAGCAGCTTGTTGACGTCCAGATGGGTGCGCCAGGCGCGCTGCTCCGCGTCGCTGAGCCAGCGGGTGGCCGTCTCGGTCTCCATAGGAAAATTCTACCCATAAAAGTTGAATGGTGAACTAATGTCGGAGGTGTGATGCGCCTCACGTGCCGGCCCCCGCGCGCACGCGTTCGACATCACACTCCGCAGACTACCGCTCACAGCCCGAAGCGACGCTGGAGGTCTCCAAGCTGTCCGGGAAGCTGCGGCACGCCCGACCCCGGTCGCTGGCCCGGGTGGTGGCCGCCGCCCGGAACGCCCGGCTCGTGCGGCACCGTGCCGGTCGCGATCTCGGGCATCAGCTGCTCGCTCGACTGGAGCAGCACCTGACCCGCGCCCACGAACTCGAACTGGTGCTCCTCGCCGGAGCTGCCGCCGACGCCGGTCAGCGCCCGCAGGCCCCCGACCACGCCCCGCAGGTACTCGTGGTCGTAGTGGTGGCACGGCGAGGGGCAGTCCGCCCAGCCCACCAGCGCCTGCGGGTCCACCCGGATCGGCGGCTCCACGAAGACCACCGGGCCGTTGGAGGCCGCCACGAACTTCCCGGTTCCGATCAGCGTCACAAAGCCCGGGATGATCGACTGCTTCAGCGACAGACCGGGCTGGAACGCCAGGAGGTTGCCGGACCTGATGGTGAGGTTGCCGTCCTCCAGGTCGAAGGAGTTCACGTCGAAGGCCCGGTCCGCGAGCAGCATCTTGCCCTGGCCCTCGGCCACCACCCAGTCCGCGGCGTGCAGCGGGGAGTGGAAGTTGCCGGCCACGAGCCGGTCGAGCCGGCCGTGGCCGATGCCGTGGAAGTCGATCTGCCCGTAGTAGGCGATCATCTTCCCCTTCTGCAGGAACCACTGGCCCTTGAGCTCGACGCAGAAGGTGTAGGGGTTGACGTTGTCGTCGACCGGCAGCGTGTACGGGTCGAACACGGCCGGACCGCCGGCCAGGGGGGTGGTCACAGCTTCTCCTCCGATGCCTGGACGTACACCGCGCCGCTGCCGGACAGCTCCAGCTGGAACGCTTCGCCGGAGCCGCGCCCGACCATGTCGCGCCAGCCGAGCGCGGTGGACAGCTTGTTGCGGACCTCGCCGTGGTGGGCGACGTACGCCTGCGGGTCGACGTGCACCGGCCGCTGCGGGGTGATCGGCAGTTCGATCACTCCGCCGTGGGCCATGACCGCGACCGAGCCGTGCCCCCGCAGCGTCGTGGTGAACAGGCCCTGGCCCGTCACCTGGCCGCGCACCATGCCCATCACCCCGCCCTGGGAGCCCATGAACATCGTGCCCTGCTCCAGGGTGCCGTCGAAGGCGAGCAGCCGGTCGGCCTCCACGTAGAGGGTGTCGCCGGCGAGCTGGATCACCTGGATGTGGTGGCCGCCGTGGCCGAACATCACCGTGCCGCTGCCCTCGACCGTCATCAGGGGCGTCGCCTCGCCCGCGACCCGCCGCCCGATCATCGAGGCGAGGCCGCCCTGGCCGCCCTGGATGTTCGGGGTGAAGCTGACCTGACCGGTGTACGCCAGCATCGCGCCGCGCTGGCTGAACAGCCGCTGGCCGGGCTCGATCCGCGCCTCGACCATCTTGGAATTGATCTCGCGGAACGGCATCAGATCTCGCCCCCGACCGTGTTGCGCTCGCTGGGCTGGACGTAGACCAGTCCGTCGCCCTCGAAGCGGATCTGGAAGGCCTCGCCGGAGCCCTCGCCGACGAGCGTGCGGAAGTTGACCCCCGACTGGAAGTGCTGGCGCAGGTCCCCGGTGTGCGCCACATAGGCGCCGGGGTCCACCTGGAGCGGATACTGCGGGGTCACCCGCAGCACCACCGCCGGGCCGTCGGACATGATCGCGGCCTGTCCGGTGCCCTCGACGGTGGTGGTGAACAGGCCGTTGCCCTGGGCGCCGCCGCGCAGCCCGGTGAAGGAGGTGCCGGTGCGCAGCGCGGCGTCGGCGCACAGCAGATTGCTGGCCTCGACGTAGAGCTTCTCGCCGTTGAGCGAGACGAGGTTGATCTCGCTGGCCCGGTCGGCGAAGTAGCACGTGCCGTGCCCCTTCACCTCCATGACCTCCATCTGTTCGCCGGTCAGCCGGCGGGTCACCATGCCGCGCAGGCCCTCACCGCCGCCGGACATCTTCTTGAACGCCATCTGGCCGTCGTACGCGACCATGGCGCCGTTCTTCGCTTTGACGGCGTCGCCGGTCATGTCTACGGCGAGCACTTTGCTGCCTTGGAGTCGAAACTGAGCCACGACACGAGACGGTATCCGGCGGCAGCCGGGTCCGAACAGGGGCTATGGGCCCGGAGGGACCCCGGGGCCGGGCCGCGCCGCCGCCTTTGTCACAATGGGGCCGCGCGCTTGTGCGCCGATTCACAAGCTTGATCGTAGTGATCGGGCGGGGGATCGGCGTCCCGCGTGCCCGGACACGACCCAGCCCCCCGCCGAACCGTCACACACCGAAGGTGCCCCCGTGGACATCAAGACCGCTTCCGCCCTGCGCCGCCTCCGTCTGGTCTCCCTCCCCGAGGCCATCTCGTTCCCGCTGCTGCTGGTCTGCTCGTGGCTGAAGCGGAACACCGACTTCAACGCCGTTCCGGTGATGGGCTGGGTCCACGCCATCCTGTTCCTGCTGTTCGTGGTCTTCCTGCTGGACGCCTGGAACCGGACCAAGTGGCCCCTCAAGCGCCCGGCCCTGTTCTTCGTGCTCGCGGTGCTGCCGTTCGGCGGCTTCTTCGCCGAGCGCATGCTCAAGCGGGAGATCGAGGCCGGTGTGATCGCGGCCCGCGCCCGCCGCGAGGGCGTCGTCAACGCCTGACGAACCGGGCTCCCGCCCCTTGATCGCCGCGCCCCGCCTCGGTCGCCAGCGCGATCCCGAGCGGGGTTCTCTCGTATATGACCTGGTGGCCGTCGCGGTGCGAGACGAGCAGCCCCGCGCCGCGCAGCGCCGACAGATGGGACGACACCGACGACGGCGCGAGATGGAGGCGCTGGGCCAGCGCGGTCGTCGTCGCCGGCTCGGCGAGCGCGGTGAGCACCGTGGCCCGCCCCCGGCCCAGCAGCGTGGCCAGGGCCTCCGGCGGCCGCCCGGCCGTCTCGCCCCACAGCGCGCCGGCCCCCCGGGCGGGGTAGACCACCACGGGCCGGCCGGACGCGCCCACCTGGCCCACCACGTCCGGCCCGACGAAGACGCTCGGCACCAGCGTCAGCCCGCGCCGCCCGTCGAGGGTGCGCACGGCGGGCCGCGCCTCGGCGGGCGGGGACGGCTGCCCGGCGGGCCGCGCGCCGGTGGGCGGGGACGGTTGCCCCGCGGGCCGCGCGCCGGTGGGCCGGCCCTGCTCCGGGAGCCGGGAGCGCGCCGCCGGGCCGCAGCCGGCCGCGGCCGCGGTCACGGCCGGGGGGTCGGCGGGCGGGCCGCCCGCCCAGGAGAGCGAGGGGTGCAGCTCGGCGAAGAACCGCTCGGGCCCGCTCTCCGTCAGCCGGCGGGAGTGGAAGGCCACGTCGGCCTCCAGCAGGGTGCGCAGCCACGGCCAGTGCGGGGCGAGCACCGCCTTCCAGGTCAGCTCCAGCAGATCGGCCAGGTCCTGTACGGCCCGCGCCGGGTCGGCGAGCAGGGCGCGGCCCCGCTCGGAGTGCGCCGCGCCGGGGGTCCTGGCCAGGGCCCGCACCAGCTCGTCCCGGGCCCGCGCCGGCGCCGTGGCCCGCACCCGGGCCAGCTCGTCCTCGACGGAGGCGACCGGCCCGGCCGGCGGCGGGCAGAGGAAGTCGGGGCCGTGGCCGGCGTCGGGGGCCAGCAGCCACAGCGGCCGCAGGTCGAGCCCGGCGGCGGCGTCCCGCATCCGGCGCGGCCAGGGCAGGGGGGAGCCGTACCGGGCCGGCCGCTCCAGCACGCGCACCGCCTCCCGTACGTCCCGCAGCGGGGAGATCGCGAAGCGACAGCGCGTCAGGTCGTCCGCCTCCAGGCGGATGCTCAGAGGCATGCGGGCCGCCCTCCCTCCGGGCCGGGCGCCTGGCGCATCGAGAGGCCAAGGGGCCGGCGGCCCTCGCACTTTCGGCCCTGCCCGAATGGCCGGGCCGCGCCGGGACTTCTACCCGGAGCGGGGCCGGGGCATGCGGGCCGCGGTTCCGATCCGCGAGACGCCGGGGCCCACCATGTGACCGCCGGGTAGGCTCGGGACCGTGCCGAAGCCCCTCAGTCTGTCGTTCGACCCCATCGCGCGCGCCGATGAACTGTGGACCGCGCGCTGGGGCGCGGTGCCGTCCATGGCGGCGATCACCTCCATCATGCGCGCGCAGCAGATCCTGCTCGGACAGGTCGACGCGGTGGTCAAGCCGTACGGGCTCACCTTCGCCCGGTACGAGGCGCTGGTCCTGCTGACCTTCAGCAAGGCCGGCGAGCTGCCGATGTCGAAGATCGGCGAGCGGCTGATGGTGCACCCGACGTCGGTGACCAACACCGTCGACCGGCTGGTGCGGTCCGGGCTGGTGGCCAAGCGGCCCAACCCCAACGACGGCCGCGGCACCCTCGCCGCCATCACCGACAAGGGCCGCGAGGTGGTCGAGGCGGCCACCCGCGATCTGATGGCCATGGACTTCGGGCTCGGCGCGTACGACGCCGAGGAGTGCGCGGAGATCTTCGCGATGCTGCGCCCGCTGCGGGTCGCCGCGGGCGACTTCGAGGAGTCCTGACGCGGGTCCGCGGGGCGCCGGCCGCGGCGCGGGGAGCCCGTCGGGGGCCACCCGCGCAAGGATCACGCGCGCCTGCGGTTACGCTCGTAGCCATGAAGCAGAGCGTGCTGTCCCGCTACCGGGTGATGGCCTACATCACCGCCGTCTGGCTGCTGGTGTTCACCGCCGCGATCGTCGCGAAGTACGGCTTCGAGGTCGGCGACACCATGCTGATCTCCCAGATCCACGGCGTGCTGTTCATCATCTACGTCATCTTCGCCTTCGACCTGGGGTCCAAGGCGAAGTGGTCGTTCGGCAAGCTCCTGTGGGTGCTGGCCGCGGGCTGCATCCCGCTCGCCTCGTTCTTCGTCGAGCCGAAGATCACCCGCGAGGTCCGGCCGCTGGTCACCGACGCGGACCCGGCGACCGCCGAGGCGTGAGCCCCGGTCGCGCCCCGGCGCGACCGCTCCGCGTCCCCGGCCGCGCCCCGGCGCGCCCCCTCGGCCCCGTGCATGGTGCACGGGGCTGTGCCATCGACAATTACTAGGACGTCCTAGTAAATTCGTGGGTATGGATGCCGACGCCATCGACGAGGGCCGCCGCCGCTGGCAGGCCCGGTACGACGCGGCCCGCACGCGGGACGCCGACTTCTCCACGCTCTCCGGTGACCCGGTGGAGCCCGTGTACGGTCCCCCGCCGGGCAGCTCCGTGCCCGGCTTCGAGCGCATCGGCTGGCCCGGGGAGTACCCCTTCACCCGGGGCCTGCACCCCACCGGCTACCGCGGCCGCACCTGGACCATCCGGCAGTTCGCCGGCTTCGGCAACGCCGAGCAGACCAACGAGCGCTACAAGATGATCCTCGCCGCCGGCGGCGGGGGCCTCTCGGTCGCCTTCGACATGCCGACCCTCATGGGCCGCGACTCCGACGACCCCCGCTCCCTCGGCGAGGTCGGCCACTGCGGGGTCGCCATCGACTCCGCCGCCGACATGGAGATCCTCTTCCGGGACATCCCCCTCGGCGACGTCACCACCTCGATGACGATCTCCGGCCCGGCCGTGCCGGTCTTCTGCATGTACCTGGTCGCCGCCGAACGCCAGGGCGTCGACCCGGCCGTCCTCAACGGCACGCTCCAGACCGACATCTTCAAGGAGTACATCGCCCAGAAGGAGTGGCTCTTCGCCCCCGAGCCCCATCTGCGGCTGATCGGCGACCTCATGGAGTACTGCACGCGGGGCATCCCCGCGTACAAGCCGCTCTCCGTCTCCGGCTACCACATCCGCGAGGCGGGGGCCACGGCCGCGCAGGAGCTCGCGTACACCCTCGCCGACGGCTTCGGCTACGTCGAGCTCGGCCTCTCGCGCGGCCTGGACGTCGACACCTTCGCCCCCGGCCTCTCCTTCTTCTTCGACGCGCACATCGACTTCTTCGAGGAGATCGCCAAGTTCCGCGCGGCCCGCCGCATCTGGGCCCGCTGGATGCGCGACGTCTACGGCGCCCGCACGGACAAGGCGCAGTGGCTGCGCTTCCACACGCAGACCGCGGGGGTCTCGCTCACCGCCCAGCAGCCGTACAACAACGTCGTACGGACCGCCGTGGAGGCGCTCTCCGCGGTGCTCGGCGGCACGAATTCGCTGCACACCAACGCGCTGGACGAGACGCTCGCGCTGCCCAGCGAGCAGGCCGCGGAGATCGCGCTGCGCACGCAGCAGGTGCTCATGGAGGAGACCGGCGTCGCCAACGTCGCCGACCCGCTGGGCGGCTCCTGGTACGTCGAGGCGCTCACCGACCGGATCGAGGCCGACGCGGAGAAGATCTTCGACCAGATCAAGGAGCGGGGGGCGCGCGCGGTGCCGACGGGGGAGCACCCGATCGGGCCGATCACCTCCGGCATCCTGCGCGGCATCGAGGACGGCTGGTTCACCGGCGAGATCGCCGAGTCCGCGTTCCAGTACCAGCGGGCGCTGGAGAAGGGCGACAAGCGCGTCGTCGGCGTCAACTGCCACGAGGGCTCCGTCACGGGCGACCTGGAGATCCTGCGGGTCAGCCACGAGGTGGAGCGCGAGCAGGTGCGGGTGCTCGCCGACCGCAAGGCCGCGCGCGACGAGGCGGCGGTGCGGGGGGCGCTGGGCGCGATGCTGGATGCCGCGCGCGATGGCGGCAACATGATCGGGCCCATGCTGGACGCGGTGCGGGTGGAGGCGACGCTCGGGGAGATCTGCGGGGTGCTCCGCGAGGAGTGGGGGGTCTGGACGGAGCCGCCGGGCTTCTGACGTCTTTCCCGGCCTCCGGCCGGGAGCCGTCCCCCCCGGCCTCCGGCCGGGGACTCCCCACGTTCACGTTGCCCGTGACGTCCCGCCCTTTCGGCCCGGGCCACCCC
>NZ_JBPQTV010000273.1:0-8766 GCF_051386515.1 Streptomyces sp. URMC 123
AGACAGCCCCCGCAGGCCCCGGCCGTCGGCCAGCGGTCAGCGGTCAGGCACGGCCCCCCAGCGCGCCCGGACCCAGGGCCTCCCCGGACGGTTTGCCCCAGACTCCACCTTGGGCTTGCCCGCGGCTACCTGTGCCGCCCGCTGCGGAAGACACTGCGGCTCCTGGCTGCTGGAGGGCCGGCCACCGCGCCGGCCGCGGCCTGTTGTCTCTGGTGACGAGGCGTTGGGCCTCGGCCCGAGCGCCCGCCGCGCCCGGCGTGGCCCGCCCGAGCCGTCGCGGGCGCGGACACGGCCGCCGTCCTGCTGGCCGGCGGGCTCGCTCAGCTCGATCCCTGTACCGGCCGACGGCTATCGCTGGCGGGGCCCGCTCCGGGTCGGCCGGCCGCAGGCGTCAGCCGCTGAAAGGCCCGCACGCCCTCCCCGAACCTCGGCACGTCGCCGATCGTGACGTCCAGGCGCAGCCGGGTGTGGCGCAGTGCGAGGCGCCAGGCGCCGCCGCGGTCGATCGCGGCGGCGGCGTTGATCTTTGGCGACCAGGTCGGGAGCGACCAGGGTGACGTTGCGAGGGCGAGCGGGGCGCATCCCTCGGTGCACGGGGGGCGGCAGGGTGCCGGTGCCCCGCCTGGAGGCCGCAGGCCGCTGGTTGACCGGCGGTGCGGACACTCATCTGTGGCCGTGGCTCAGCCAGTGGGCGATGTCGGCGACGACGGCGGGGTCGACATGCTGCACAGTCGCGTACTCGGCGGGAGTGGACGGTCCCGCGCCGGGGAAGAACAGGTGGTCGTCGGCTTCGTAGACACGGATATCGACTTCCGGGCGGCCGGCCAGGCCCGCCCGCCAGCGCACGAGGTCGTCGGCAACGGTGACCTGGTAGTCGCGTCCTCCTTGGAGGATGAGCATCGGCTTGCCGAGCCCGGCCGCGATCGCGACCGGGTCGAAGTCACGCAGTTCGAGCCAGTACGGCGCGGGCAGGCCGAACGGCAGATCCGCCGCGGGGGTCGAAGGCGTGAGCTTGGCGCTGTCGACCAGGGCGGCCTGCCGCTGGAAGGTCTCGATGAGCGCGGGTGGGACCTGGTCGGGAAGCACGGTGGCGAGGTACCTGGCGACGCGGACAGCGGCGTGGTGCATCGGCTGCGTGTCACCGGCCATGATCACCAGGCCCGCCACCGCGGGTGAGGCGGCGGCCACTGCGGGGGCGACCTTGCCGCCCATGCTGTGGCCGAGGACGAAGACGCGCTCGGGGTCCACCGAGCGGTGGCCACGCAGCAGGTCGACCGCATCGACGGCATACGGCACGTACTCCTGCGTCATCGTCAAATCCGATGCCGCGGCCACACCGTGGTGGGCGTAGCTCGCCTTGTCAAAGCGCAGCACTGTCGTCCCGCTGCTGGCGAGCCCCCAGGCCAGGTCCTTGAGCGGTTTGTTCGGACCCGTGCTCGCGTCACGGTCGAAGGGCCCACCACCGGCGAGCAGCACCACGCCGGGGCCGGGAGCCCGCCTGTGGGGGACGCTCACCGTGCCCGACACCGCGAGCGGGCCGGCGCCGACGGTGACCTCATGCTCGCTGAAACGGCCGGGCTCGGCATAGGGCGGTGGCACCCAGGCGAGTTCCAAGCCGGTCATGGACGGTGTCGCAGCGCCGTCAGACATCCCATCACAACCTTTCTCAAGAAATGCGAACGGTAGCATGGCATGAGATCATTGCGGGATGGATGCTTTCGAACTCCTCGCCCACCCCGTGCGGTTGCGTGTGATTCACGCGATGGGCGGCGGCAGGGAGCTGACCACCACCGAGCTGTGCGACCGCATCCGGGACGTCTCCAAGGCCACGGTCTACCGGCACGTCGATCTGCTCGCAGCCGGCGGGGTCCTGGAAGTCGCCCTGGAGCGACGCGTGCGCGGCGCGGTCGAGCGCCGCTACCGGCTGCGCCGCGACCGCCCGGGAATCACCACGGACACGGCCAACTCGCTCTCGCCCGACGACCACCGCAGCGCCTTCGCCGCCGCCCTGGCGGTCCTGGCCGCCGAATTCACCGCGTACCTCGACCGCGACACCGCCGACCCGGTAGCCGACCTGGTCGGCTACCGCCAGCACGCCCTCTGGCTCAACCCTGAGGAACTGCACGCGATGATCGACGAGATGCGGCAAGCGATCGCCCCCCGCCTGGCCAACGAGCCATCACCCGAGCGCACGCAGTACCTGATCAGCCCGATCCTCTTCCCCCTCGAAGCACCGCCGGCCGCCACCGGCACCGATCACACCGCCACCAGCAGCCACAGCCCGGGGCCGGCCCTGTAGCTGAGCCAAGGCCGGACAGGCTCAGCGCCGGTTGTCGCGAAGAAAGGCACCGCGGCGCGGACACGCACCGCTCGCGCACCACCGCCGCGCCCTGTTCGGGACCCAGCGCCTCACCCTGCTCCCCGTGCGTATCCGGCAGCACGACCCGGCCGTCGACGTGCGGAAAAGCCGCCCACCTCCGCCAAGGCGACGCGGGCAGCAGCCATGTCCCGGTCGGGGCAGGACCACCTGCGGTGCGGCAGCAGCACGACGACGTCGCATCCCTGCGCGCCTCGCACAGGGACTGCTCGAAGGGGACCGAGGCCGTCCTGCGGCCCTCCACGGCCGCCCGACCGTGCCAGCCCTCGGGCCTCCCACAGAAAGGGGTGGAACACCAGCGTTCCCAGACTCGAGCACGAGGACCACAGCGTGGTGGTCCGCGGCTGCGGCGGGCTCGGCGGCTCACCGGATCTCCCGCGACGGCGGCGCAGCGGTGCACCCCGGGCGCCCCAGGCCACCCCCGGGCCCCTTCCTCGCCCCCCGAGGCGTCGGACCAGACCCCGACCGCAGCCCTCAACCGTACGCGGGCACGAACGGCCCGGGCACGCGCACAACACCCACCCGCACCCGATCTGCACTGCACCCGCACCGGCGCAACCCGCCCCCTTGTGGAGCGTGCGCACCGCCACCCGCAGCCGTGCGCACCGCCACCCGCAGCCACGGCGCGTTCAGCAAACCCGCGTTTGCTCCCGCAGATGCGCGGTGGCCACTCCCCCGGGTCCCTCGGGCGGGATGTGCGCGCCACCGGCCGACGGCCTCCGGTTGGTCGCCCAGACGATCAGCGCGCACGCCGCGAAGCCGGCCCCCAGGAGGCTGGAGCCCGCCCAGCCGTGGGAGGCGTAGACGGCGGTGGTCGCGGCCGCGCCGAGGGCGGAGCCGAACGAGTAGAAGACCATGTAGCCGCCGATGACGGTGCTGAGGCGGTCCGGGTACGCGCAGGTGAGCAGGTGCTGGTTGCTCACGTGCACGACCTGGACGGCGAAGTCCAGGGCGATGATGCCGATGACCAGGAGCCACAGCGCCCACGGCAGCTGCCCGATCGCCGCCCAGGAGGCGATCAGCAAGGCGAGCGCGAGACCACTGACCGCAACCGCCCGCCCCGTGTCCGCCCACCGTCCCGCGCGGGCCGCGCCGAGCGCGCCGGCCAGGCCCGCGAGGCCGAAAAGACCGATCTGGCTCTCGGTCAAGTGCCACGGCGCGTGAGCCAGCGGCAGGGCCACCGCGCTCCACAGCGTCCCGAACGACGCGAAAAGGAAGAACGTGATGAGCCCGCGCGTCAGGAAGAGACGCTGCGTGAACAGTTGACCGACCGACGCGAGGGCCTTGCTGTACCCCGGTCCCGCGTGTCCCTCGGGGCGCTCGTCCGGCGGCAGTACGGCCAGGACGAGAGCCGCGAGCACGGCCGACAGCGCCGCGAGCACTGCGTAGATGCTCCGCCAGCTCCCCACGTCGGCGAGCGCGCCGGTGACCACCCGCGCACCCAGAATGCCGACCACCACGCCCGAGGTCACCACACCGATGGTGCGTCCGCGTTCGGCAGGCGGCGAGATCGACGCGGCGTAGGCCACCGTAATCTGCACCACCACCGCGAACACCCCGGCCGCCGCGAGCCCCACGAACGCCATCCACGCCGCCGACGCCGCGGCCGTGAGGATCATGCCCGCCGCGGTGACCACCAGGTGCACGGCGATGAGCCGGCGCCTGTCGGCCACCACATCGCCGAGCGGCACCAGCAGCAACAACCCCGCGACGTAGCCGAACTGACCGGTCGAGACGATCCACCCGGCACGATCCGCCGACAGGCCCAGATCGTGTCCCATCGGCCCCAGAACCGGCTGCGCGGCATAGATACCCGCCACCGCCACACCACACACCACCGCGAGCAGCAGACGCCGCCACACGTTCATTACGCCCCTCCCAAATCAGTAGCATTTTGAAACTGTTTTGACGGTACGGCATGCGGCATGATGGTTTCAATCCGCAACCCATCGGGAGATGTCATGCCGCGCCCCACCGCCTGCGCCCCGAACTCCGGCTGGACCGACGCCGACTGCCCCGTCGCCCGCACGCTCGACCTCGTCGGCGACCGGTGGAGCCTGCTCGTCATCCGCGACGCAATGGACGGAGCACGGTCGTTCACCGAATTCCAGCGACGCACCGGCATCGCCCGCAACATCCTCACCGACCGCCTCCGCAAGCTCACCGCTCACGGACTCCTCCTCCAGCGCACCGCCCCATCGGGCCGCCGCCAGGAATACGTCCTCACCGACGCCGGACACGACCTCTTCGCGGTCATCCTCACCCTGCGCCAATGGGGCGAACGCCACACCTTCCACCCGGGCGAAACCCACTCCACCCTCATCGACCAACACGGCAACCCCGTACCGGACATCACACCGACCGGCACCGACGGCACCCTCGTCAACGCCGACACCACCCACGTACGCAAAACCGACAACACCCAGATGCGCAAAACCCACTAGAAACGAACAGCAGGCGCGGGACAGCACCCGGCCACGACGGCACGCGGTGCGCGGCGTGCGGCGGCCGAACCGCACCTCGCGCCACCGAAACCAGCACGCCCGTCCGGCCCGCAGCAGACCCAAGCGCCCACCGGCCCCAGACCCAGGGCGCGCCGGCGGAAACCGATCGAATCGAACGCGACACCGCCGCGGCGGCAGGCCGCGCCCCGCGCCTCCAGCCACACCGCCCCCCCCCAGCCAAGAGGCGAAGGCCCATCCGGGGCGCCCCGGATACCGGCCGGTCCCGAACCCGACGGACCCCGCCGGGCCCAGCCAACAGGGCCCGGCGAGGAACTCGCGACCCAGCCGCGGAAGTCCACCGCCCCCCAAGGAAACCGGCGCCCCTCGGCAGGACGACCAAAGCCGCCAAAACCGCCGGGGCGGCGGGGGCCGGCTACGCAGCCGCGGCATCGACCCGCACCGCAAGAGGGACCGGCTTTGGACCTCGCCGAGAGGGTCGCGGGGCCAATCCAGGCCGCCTGCTCTGTGGCTTGCGGCCAGGGGCACTATGCCGCTGACAACCGTTGACGTTGCGAGGTATCGATCGGTAGGCCGAGGGCATCGGCGAGGATGAGCAGGCAGGCGTCGAGGCGGTAGAGGTGGCGCACGGCCCGCTGCGCAGCAGGGCTGGAGCCCAGGGGTGCCGGTGCGGCGGGATGGCCGGTCGACAGAGCGGCGGGCGTGGTCCACACGGGGCGCGCGGGAGGTGTGCGCGGGCCGATGCGGGTGAGTGTCTCCAGGGTGGCCTCGACGCGTGCGGCGGTGCCCCGGGTGGCCGGATCGGCGAGAGGGAGAGCCGCGGTGAGGGTGGCGAGGTGTTTGGCCTGGGTCGCGCAGACGTCCAGCAGCGCGGTGATGTAGCGGAGGGTGCGGCGGCGTTGGCGCCAGGGGGTGGCGCCGTAGGTGAGGGGCTGGGCGGTGGTGCGCAGGTCGGCCAGTGCCTGGTCCAGCTGTCGAGTGGCGTCCACCGAGGCTGTGGTGCCGGGGCGGAGGGCCGCGTCGACGACCTGGCGCAGGCAGGTGAGCGCGTCGCGCAGGCGGGCGTCGGCGGTCGCGGTCGTGGGGACGGGCCAGACGAGGTGAGCGGCGAGAATGCCGCATACGGCGCCGGCGGCGGTTTCCAGGACTCGATCGCTCAGAACACGGCTGCTGGGGGTGTTCAGGAGCGGCAGGGCCAGGGCGATGGTGGCGGTGACGAAGAAGGCCATCGCCGCGTGAGAGAGCTGCGCGGTGGCGGCGATACCCAGGACTCCGGCGACGATCAGCATCATGGTGGCCGTGGGGTGGCCGACGGTCAGGCCGGCGGCGGCGAGAGCGGCCAGGACACCGGCGAGGGTACCGATGGTGCGGCGATAGCCCTTCACGAGGATCTCACCGGCGGTGGAGGTACCCACGTAGATGGTCCAGCAGCTGAGCACCGCCCAGTAGGCGTGCGCCCCGCTGGTGATCACATGCCCGGCCGCCAAGGCAGCGGCAGTGCCGGTCGCAGCCTGCGCCGCAGCCCGGGTGGTCGGCCGCTGAAGACCCCGCCACGCCGCACCGGGCTCCGCCGTGCCGCCGGGAGACGGAGGTGTGCGCTGCTGGCCGGCCCGCTCGTCGACGCCCTGGACAGCCGGCGCTGGGTCACCGGGGCGGTGCTCCCCCGCGTGCAGAGCGGTCAGGGCACCGGTGAGATCATCGATCGCCTCACCCACCCGATCGGCGACTGCCCCCGTAACCTTCACCCGCCGGTGACCGGCCCATGAGGCATGCAGCTGTCGACGTACAGACCGTGCAGGGTGGTCAGGCCGGCAGCGGCCTGCCCGACCCGAGACCTGGCGACAGGAAACGGGGACCGCGCACCGGCCACCGCCAGGACGCACGGAAGGCGGAGAGCGAACACGGGGCACGGTGACCGAACACAGCCAAAGCCCCGACGACCAGGCGCTCAGCCGCCAAGTCAACTTCCACAAACCGCCGCCACACCTCCCCGCTGGCGCCAGCCAGGAGCGCCGGCAGACCGACCGGCGGCATCACAAGCACGGCGGTGCCGTGGTGCAACCACGCCAAAACCCACCGCACCCGCACCACCACCTGACCCACCGACCGACCCGACGCCGGCGGATCGGCGGCGAAAATAGTGAGGATGCGCAACAGGCACTCCAGACAGACATCGAAAGACCGGCACACCCCGGCCGCCGCCCCCTGCCCGGTCACAGGCGCCAGGGCCAGGCGGGTCAGGGCGCCCGCGGTGAAGGCGACGGCCTGGGCGGTGTAGAGGCCCGTGAGCAGCACTGGGGTGGCGTGGACGAACTGGGTGGCGAAGAACGCCTGGAAAGCGAGAGTGCCCAGTGCGGTGGCGCGCTTGCCGTACCGGCGCGCGTACACCGCGCCGAACACCAGCGCGACCAGTACGACGCCGGACACCAGCGGGGTGGTGGTGAGCAGGGCGCCGAGCGTGGCGGTGGCCAGAACGGCGGGAACAGCCAGGGCGAGGGTACGCAGCTGGTCCACGGTACGGGGGTCGGAGATGGTCAGGGAGGAGACCATCGCGGTGGCCGTACCGACCAGGATCAGCGACGGGTCGGCGCCCAGAGCTGCGAGCACGGCCAAGGTGAGCAGCATGGTGGCGGCGATGCGGGCGGCGGTGGCGGCGCGCAGCAGGCCGGGATCGGCGGCGGTGACGGCGTCCACGAGCGCGGCAGCCGCCGCCTGGATGGGGGTGGGGGTGTGCACTGCTGTCGTACCGCTCTGATCGGGCCGGGCAGCGGGACCGGCCCGACTGCGGTGTGGATCGGCGGGCCGAGCCCGCGGGCCCGGTCGGGCAGGGTTCAGGGCTGCCAGGTCTCGGTGGCGTACTTCTTCATCACCTCGGCGATGTCCGCGGGATTGAGCCCGTCGGGGCCGGGCTTGAGGCGCTGCAGGTCGCGGAAGTACTCGATGTACAGGTCGGGGGTGGTGGTGAACAGGATGCTGGCGTCCTGGTCGCTGTCGGGGTTGCTGAAGGTGTGCGGGGTGCCGATGGGGGCGGTGACCAGCTGGCCCGGGCCGACGCGGTGGGTGTCGTGGCCGGAGGTGAAGTCGACAGTGCCGGAGAGGACGAAGAAGGTCTCCTCGTGCTTGCGGTGCAGGTGCTGCGGCGGGCCGCTGAACCCGGGAGCCAGCCACAGCTCGGCGATGCCCAGACGCTTGTTGGTCCGCGAGCCGTCCTCCAGGATTCGCACCCGGGTGGAGCCCATGTCCAGCAGGTCGCCGTCGTTCTGGGTGACAAGGTTGATGGTCACGGCCAAGGTCTCCGATCGTCGAGCCGAGAAGTAACACGTGCAGTTTTATGCGGTAATCACTGCTTTGTGCGGTTGACGCGTCCGTACGGCGGTGGGTGCCGGTTGCGGCAGGCGGCCGGTGGCGTACCGGTACGAGGCGGTGACGATCTCCTGAACGAGGGCGTGCTCGTCCTCGTCGCGGGGCGCGTACACCATGAGGGCGTTGGCCCGCCGCGGGTGGTAGAGCGGGTGGCGCTCACCCCAGTCGGCACCCAGCACCGCGGCCTGGTCGTCCGGGTGGAGGGCGAGGTGGAGGCTGCCGTCGGCGTGCAGGTGGACGAACTCCGTGCCACGCGGCGGCATGAGCACCGCGCCGTCAGCAGGCGAGGCCATCAGGAACTCGCCCGCGCCGCCGCGGACGCGCCCCGGCACGTCCCCCGCTGACGGCCCGCCCGCCGCCCGCGAAGCTGGAGCGGCTAAAACACTTCGAGGACAAGCTCCTGCTCCAGGCCGCCGTCGGCGGCGGCCGGCCCCAGCACCACGGAGGCCGGGCGTGGCGCGGGCAGCACGGCTGCAGCCGCCACTGCGGCGGGGCCCGGCTGCGCGACCGCGGCGGCCTGCCGGGCACGGGCCTGCTCCCCCGGGGGGGGGGGGGGGGGGGGGG